>JAYVLC010000317.1:0-12992 GCA_043759675.1 Sphingosinicellaceae bacterium | reverse complement strand
TGAGGTGACGCGCAGCGGGGCGGGGCCGGACGTGCGCACGGATGATGCAACCGGCTGCCCAGCATTTTACGCCTGCTCGGTTTCGGGCGTCACCAACGGTGCTTCGCCTGCCTGGCTCCAGCAGAAACTGCGGGCAATCGGCCAGAAGCCGATTTCAGCGCTGGTCGATATCACCAACTTCATCATGTTCGATCTCGGTCGCCCGTTGCACGTCTATGACCGCGCCAAACTGAGCGGCGCGCTCGTTGCCCGCAAGGCCCGTGACGGTGAACAGGTGCAGGCGCTGAACGGCAAATCCTATGTGCTCAGCCCGACGATGACAGTGATCGCTGACGACAACAGCGTCCACGATATCGGTGGCATCATGGGCGGCATGCATTCGGGATGCTCCGAAACGACGACCGATGTGCTGATCGAATGTGCCTATTTCGACCCCGAAGGCATCGCGCGCACCGGTCAAAAACTGACTCTCACCAGCGACGCGCGGACCCGGTTCGAGCGCGGTGTAGATCCCGCTTTCCTTGATGATGGATTGGCCGTTGCGACGCATCTGGTCCTCGAACTGTGCGGCGGCACCGCCAGTGGATGGACCCGCGCCGGCGGCCCGCCGCTGGACGTAAAAGCTGTCTCCTATCGCCCGGAACAGGTGCTCGGATTGGCTGGCGTCGAGATCGCGCCTGATGTGCAAGCGGATATCCTGACACGGCTCGGCTTTGGTGTGACCATAGGCGACCTCTGGCAGGTAACAATCCCTAGCTGGCGGCGCGATATCGACGGCAGCGCTGATCTGGTCGAGGAAGTCGTGCGCATCAACGGTTTTGACGCCGTTCCATCAACCCCACTAGCGCGCGCCGAGGGCGTAGCGAAGCCGACCGCGACGCAAGCCCAGTTGATCGAACGCCGCGTCCGCCGCGCGATTGCAGTGCGGGGCTTTAACGAAGCGGTGACCTGGAGCTTCATTGCGCCTGGCGACGCCGCGCCGTTCGGCGGCGGTGTCTGGACGCTCGAAAACGCCATCTCCGCCGATCTCGCGGTCATGCGGCCATCACTCCTTCCCGGATTATTGTCAGCTGCCAAGCGCAATGCCGACCGGGGGCAGCAGAATTTGCGACTGTTCGAACTCGGACGCCGTTATCTGAGCGATGGGGAGCGCCCGACGGCAGCGATCATGCTGACCGGAGACCGCAGTGAGCGCGATTGGCGGGTGGGCAAATCCGCCGCCGTCGATGCGTTTGACGCCAAGGCCGAAGCGCTGGCAGGCCTCGCTGCTGCCGGTGTTCCGGTGGAGCGGCTGCAGGTCATGGACGGCGCGTCTCCGTGGTATCATCCCGGTCGTTCGGGGCGATTGTGCCTCGGGCCGAAAGCAACGCTAGCCGAGTTCGGAGAATTGCACCCGCGCGTCGCCAAGCAGTTTGATTTGCGCGGCGCCGTTGCCGTGGCCGAGTTGTTTCTCGATGCCATTCCGCAGCCACGCGGCAGTGCCAAGCGCAACCGCCCGGTCTATGCGCCGCCTGCTTTGCAAGCGGTGACGCGAGATTTCGCGTTTGTCGTCAACGCCAACGCGTCCGCTGATGCGCTGCTCCGGGCAGTTCGCGGGGCCGACAAGGTCGCCATCCTGTCGGCGAGTCTGTTCGATGTGTTCCAGCTCCCGGACGGCAGGCGTTCGCTCGCAATTGCCGTGACGCTGCAACCCGCTGATCGCAGCTTTACCGACGCAGAGATCGATGCGCTGTCAGCAAAGATTGTCGAAGCGGCGGCAAAGGCAGGCGGAACGCTGCGCGGTTGATAACGTCATCATATGACGTTATCATTCGGCTTGTGCGAACCATCGTCGACATTCCCCAGCAGCGCATCGATCAGCTTGATCGGATTGCCCGCACCCGTGGTCAGTCTCGTGCTGCTGCCATTCGGCATGCTGTTGAACAGTTTGTCGATGCCAATGACATTGTGGCTCGCACAGCCGCTCTGGATGCCTTGTTCGCGCAGATCAAACCCGGCCAGTTCGGTGAGGACGGTGTCGTCTATCAGCAGCGTATCCGTGCTGAATGGGACCGTGATTGGGAGTGATTGTTGATAGTTGCATCCTTATCGATTTCCTCAATCATGTGGAGGCCGCGCGGGAGTTTGTCCGGGCCAAGCCCAATCTGTCAGCAAGCATTGTCAGTCGAATCGAGGTTCTTGCGGGCGTGCACGATCCGGAGTTGCGCTCGCTTGCCGAGACATTATTTGAAATGGTCGAGTGGCATTCTCTTACAATTCCGATTGCTGATCGAGCTGCGCTCATCCGAAGGGAGCGTAAACTCAAGCTGCCCGATGCAGTGATCCGCGCCACGGCAGAATTACATGGCCTGCAAATCGTGACCCGCAATACGCGCGATTTTCCGGCCGATGACCCCCGTGTGCTGGTGCCATATACGCTCAACTAGCGTAGACGGTCCGCAGGATCTCAATTCGTGCGGAGCACATCATGTCCAACAATCCCGACACCACCGCGATGCCGACCCGCACCTCGCGGGCGATGAAGCATCAGGCGACCACCATCGGCAACCGGCCTTTGCACCCCTCCACCATGATGATGGGGCACGGCTATGACCCGGCGCTGTCGGAAGGTGCGCTGAAGCCGCCGATCTTCCTGACCTCGACCTTCGTGTTCGAGAGCGCAGCCCACGGCAAACGTTTCTTCGAAGGCGTCACCGGTGTGCGACCCGGCGGGGCCGAGGGCCTGGTCTATTCACGCTTCAATGGCCCGGATCAGGAAATCCTCGAAGATCGGCTGGCACTTTGGGAGGGCGCCGAGGATGCACTGGTGTTCTCCAGCGGCATGTCGGCAATTGCGACGGCGTTCCTTGCGTTGGTGCAACCCGGTGATGTGATCGTCCATTCCGCCCCGCTTTATGCCGCGACCGAAACGCTGATCGGTCGCATCCTTGGCAAGTTCGGCGTGACCTTCCTCGACTTCCCAGCGGGTGCGACGCAGCCGGAGATCGAGGCGGTCATGCTGGCTGCCAAAGCCAAGGGCCGAGTCGCCGCGATCTACCTCGAAAGCCCGGCCAACCCGACCAACGCGCTTGTTGATGTCGAGGCAGTCCGTGATGCGCGTGCGGCAGTGCTCGGAAAGGATGGCCCGCCGATCCTGATCGACAACACATTCCTTGGCCCGATCTGGCACAAGCCACTGAAACATGGGGCCGACATCGTCATTTATTCGCTGACCAAATATGTCGGCGGGCACAGCGATCTGGTCGCGGGCGGCGTGCTCGGCACCAAGGCAGCGATCAACCCGATCCGGATGATGCGCAACACCATCGGCACGATCACCGATCCGCACACCGCCTGGATGCTGCTGCGAAGTCTTGAGACGCTGGAGTTGCGGATGGACCGGGCCGGCCTCAACGCCAAAGTCGTGTGCGATTTTTTGCGCAGCCACCCAAAGGTTGAACGCGTCGGTTACCTCGGGTTCCTCGAGCCGGGCAGCCGGCAGGCCGACATCTATGCGCGGCACTGCACCGGGGCAGGCTCAACCTTCTCAGTCATCGTCCAAGGCGGGGAGGCCGAAGCGTTCCGCTTGCTCGACAATCTGTCAATCGTGAAACTGGCGGTCAGCCTTGGCGGCACCGAGAGTCTGGCCAGCCACCCCGCCGCGATGACGCATCTGTCGGTCCCGCAGAAACGCAAGGACGAGCTCGGCATTTCCGACAATCTCGTCCGGGTGTCGATTGGTGTCGAACATCCCGACGACCTCGTCGCCGACTTTGAACAAGCGCTGGCGGCAGTTTGATCGGTTGACCACAACAGCGATCTGGTTGCCGGCAACATTGCTGGCCGGACTTTTGCAGGCATGGCGGACCGCTGTGCAACAAAAGCTGCGTGCCGAGCTGACGGTCAGCGGCGCTGGGCTGGCACGCTACCTCTACGGCGCGCCAGTCGCGGCGCTGTTGCTCACGGTCTATGCAACGAGCAGCGGGATGGCATTGCCCCAAACCGACCTGACCTTCTTCGCGCTCGCGGCTGCTGCCGGGCTGGCGCAGGTGCTGGGCACCAATCTGCTGATCATGGCGTTCGGGTTCCGGAACTTCGTCGTCGGCACCGCCTTTGCGAAGACCGAGGCTGTGCAGGCGGCGCTATTTGCGTGGTTGCTGCTTGGGGAAAATGTCACGATCTGGATTGTCGCGGGCATCATTGGCGGCGTGTCGGGGGTTTTGTTGCTAGCCCTTGGCGGACAGCGGATGACAGCGCGTGAATTGCTGGCATCAGTCGGGCAGCCGGCGGCGCTGTGTGGCCTTGGGGCCGGGGCGATGTTTGCGCTGACGTCGGTGTTCGTCAAACGCGCGACAGTCGAATTGGGCATGTCCGACGTGATCGGGTCCGCACTGGTAACCCTTGCTGTGGTGATGATCCTGCAAACCCTGATGCAGGGCGGCTTCATTCTGGTGCGCGAGCCCCGCACGATTGGCCGGGTCGTTGCGA
Organism: Sphingosinicellaceae bacterium; assembly: GCA_043759675.1. Classification (GTDB taxonomy): domain Bacteria; phylum Pseudomonadota; class Alphaproteobacteria; order Sphingomonadales; family Sphingomonadaceae; genus JADCGM01. Next base: position 8,525 of record JAYVLC010000317.1, on the reverse strand, counting down.
CATGGCGGACTTCGGGCCAGGTCGGCCTCCTCGCATCGATTGGGTCGGCCTGCTGGTTCACCGGCTTTGCCACCGCACCACTCGCCCAGGTCCGTGTCGTTGGGCAGGTCGAGGTGATCTTCACCCTGCTCTTTGCCCACCTCTATTTGGGTGAACGCACCAAACGCCACGAGGCGGCCGGACTACTGCTGGTCGCGGCGGGTGTTGTGCTCGCCATCATCGGGAGCACGCGGGTTTAGCAATAATGCGCCAACCTCAAGCCCGGCCTATCCCAGCGGCATTTTGCCAGTTTGCCGGTGGTCGACAGGCAGATCCAGGCATCCTGCATGTCGGTGCCGCCGAAGGCGATGTTGGTGGTCAGGAGGTCGGGGAAGCTGACAATCTCATAGGCTCCGGTGGCCGGGTGGCACTGCGCGATGCCGGGTGCGTCAACGAGGGTCGCGACACAGATCGTGCCATCAGCCGCAACGCCCAGACTATCGAGAAGGACGCGGCCCGGAAAACTGGTGACCACCCGTCCCGGCATCAGGCCGGCACTCGGCGCAACCTCGCCCGGACCGCTAATGTCGAAGCCGAGCAACAGCCGCTCGTGGGTCAGTGCGGTGTAGACGGTCTTGCCATCCGGCGACAGGCCGACGCCGTTCATGTTGGGGCCGTGGACGACGCGCTTGACCATGCTGCCGTCCGCCTTTGCGTAGAACAGCCCGCCAGCCTCATGCCCCCATGGCCGGGTCTTGCCGAGGTCAGTGAACCAGAAACCGCCCGCATCATCGAACACGATATCATTCGGCCCGGACAGCTTGATGCCATCGACCGCGTCGAACAGCCGTTCGACCTTGCCAGTATTGATGTCGATCCGCTCGATGCGCCCGACCTCATAGTCCGGCGCGGCGTGGCCGGGGAGCATCAACCCCATCTCCTCGCCGTACCAGTCAAAGCCGCCATTGTTGCAGACATACAGCAAACCGTCCGGCCCGACCGCGAGGCCATTGGGGCCGCCGCCGGGGGTGGCAATCACCTCCGTGCGGCCATCGGGATGAACGCGGGTGATCCGCCCGGCCTTGATCTCGACGACGATGACCGATCCGTCCTCGCACCACACCGGGCCTTCGGGGAATTGCAGTCCTTCTGCGATGATTTCAAAGTCCATGTCAGTCCTCCGCTTGCGGCATCAGCACCATTTGGGTTTGCGTCACCAGTGCGAGCAGTCGCCCATCCGGCCCGGTGACCCGCGTCTGCCAGACTGACGTGCGGCGTCCGATATGCAGCGGCGTCGCCTCGGCGCGAACAACGCCTGCCCGCACTGTCGCAAAAAAATTGGTCTTGGATTCCAGCGTCGTTGTGCCGGTGGCCCCCTTGGGCAGCACCGCAAAGCCGCCGACTGCGCCCACCGTATCAGCCAGCGCCATGACCGCACCCCCGTGTATCCGTCCATCAGCGGTTGTCACCGCCGGGAGCACATCGACGTCCGCGATCACCCGCTCGCGCGACACTTCGATGAAGCGAATGCCAAGTGTATCGGGCAAACGCCCTGCAAAAGCGGCTATGATCGAGTCCAGCATCGCGGCAGCGTCATCCGTCCCGCCAATTCGTGCAAGAGGGCTATGCAGCACCCTCGCGCTTGCAGTAGGGTAAAAGTTCCCGGTCTGTTCACTTTGGAGTCATCCGTGACCGACGTTCTGATTGCCGCTGGTATCGCGCTCGCCGCCGGGCTGGCGCTTGGCTGGTTCCTGTGGGGCCGGACAGGTGCTGCGCTGATGGCGCGGTTCAACGAAGCGATTCGTGACCTCGCCGCTGAATCGACGGCGGCAAAACGGGTGCCGGAGCTTGAACGTGACCTGACGGTCGCGCGGGCAGCTGGGGCAACATCTGATTCGCAACTCGCGGCGCTCCGGGCCGGGGCCGAGGAACGTGACCGCAGCCACGCCGTGCAACTTGTGCAGATGAAGGAGCAGTTCGGCCAGCTGGCGGGCGAGGCGCTGAAGGGGGCGCAGGCGCAATTCCTCGCGCTAGCCGACGAACGCTTCGCCAAACACAGCGAAGTCGCCGACAAGGGGCTGGCGAAGAACAAGGCCGAGCTCGCCGAACTCATCGCGCCGATGCGCGACACGCTCACCCGCTATGAGGAGCAGATCAAGGCGATAGAGACCGCCCGCACCGACGCCTATGGCCAGTTGCGGGAACAGATCGCCACGGTGGCCGCCGGACAATTGGCGGTGCGCGACGAGGCGGCAAAGCTCGTCTCGGCGCTACGGTCCAGCGGCAAGACCTCGGGTAGTTGGGGCGAGCAACAGCTGCGCAACGTGCTCGAAATGGCGGGCCTGCGCGAAGGCATCGACTTCACCGTGCAAACCAGCGCCGACAGTGCCGACGGCAAGAAACGCCCCGATGCGATCATCAAACTGCCGGGCGGGCGCGAGCTGATCATCGACTCCAAATGCTCGTTGAACGACTATCTGTCGGCGGGCGAGGCCGATGGGGAGGACGCGCGCCGCGCTGCCTATCGCCGCCATGCGCTCGCCGTCCGCGCCCATGCCAAGGGGCTGGGCGACAAGGCCTATTGGAACGAATTTGGCAAGGCAGCGGACTTTGTCGTGATGTTCCTGCCCGGCGAGAATTTCCTGTCGGCAGCCTTGGAACATGACCTGCCGCTGCTCGGCTGGGCGTTCGATCAGCGCATATTGCTGGCAGGCCCTATCAACCTGCTCGCCATCGCCAAGACCGTCGCGCTGGTCTGGCGGCAGGAAACGCTCGCCGAGGAAGCGCAGAAGATCGGCGAACTCGGCGCCGACCTCCACGCCGGCATCGCCACCATGGCCGACCACGTCGCCCGCGTCGGCAGCAACCTCGATTCCGCTGTGAAGGCCTATGACGATTTCGTCGGATCGCTGGAGCGGAACGTGCTGCCCAAGGCGCGGCGGTTTACCGAACTGGGCGTGGAGAAGGGCAAGAAGCCGGTGCCGGTGTTGGGGGAGATTGGGAAGACTACAAGGGCGACGGTTGCGCCGGAACTGGTGGTGTTGGGGAAGGGGTGATTGGGGGTGGAAATGACGGCAGAATGGGTCGCAACAATGGCTTGACATTTGGGCCTTTGGGCGCGCTAGTTCTTTTTCTGTTCCTTTGAAAGAATCGTGATGTCGAGGCCCCATGAGCAAGGTTAAGCTATTGGCATGGTTTGTGCTGGTGGCCGTATCCATCGCGGTCGGTGTTTCGATCGGCGGAGCCTTGAACGTGACTTGGAACAGCAAACTCGAGATTTCGACGGTTGATTTCATAACCATCATGCTTTCGTCCATTTCAGTTCTGCTAGCGCTTTTGACCATATTTTTGGCGGTGTTTGGCTTCATTGGCTGGAGGGCGATAAACGACCGGGTGCGTGACCACTCGTTGACGTATCTTGGGAACGAACTCCAGGAAGGCAAGCCAATGTTCATGCTTATTCAAAAGGCCGTTCTCGAAGAGGTTTACAAGGGTGTTAGGCCAGCGGGGGATGACCTGCCGTTCGACGATGATTCTAACGACGGCTCTCCCGAGGGAGGCAATTAGATGCTGACTATTGAGCAGGAGGCTATTGTCCGAGCACATACCGATTCGATTCCGGTGAGGGTTGGGAAGCTTGCGAAAGAGTTAGAACTTGAAGTAGTTTTGGCTGGCCTTAGTCCAAATATTTCAGGCCTAATTGAACCATCCACGACTGCGAAGGCAGGCTTTGTCATAAAGATTAATAAATACGAATCGGATGAACGGCAGCGTTTTACTATTGCACATGAAATTGCGCATTATTTGTTGCATCGCGACCATATTAAAAATGGGGTAATTGATAATGTGATGTACCGCTCCAGTCTGAGTTCGAAGAAGGAAATCGAGGCAAATAGACTTGCAGCCGATATTTTAATGCCGAACTCCATGGTTTTGAAGGAAATTTCTGAACTTGGTGGAAAACGAGACGAGGTAGCGGCCATTGCTCTTGCCCGTAAATTTCGTGTATCGACAGCGGCGATGAAAATAAGGCTTGGGATAGCCTAGGGGGCACATGCTTGAAGGGATCGACTACGTTCCTTTGCTCCATGCGAAGCGAGCCGAAATGAGAGCCCTAGGGAAGCTCGAAAAGGCACCTCGTGACCGGATGCTTCCAGTAATTGTGTTTCGACCGGGCGATCACCACGATCTGGATAAGACGTGGCCGATCATCGCGAAGGCCGTCGGACCATATCGGTATGGTCTTGACCTTGACCGGCACAAGTATCGAGCGACTGCTAACGAACCGGCCCGAACTCAGTTTGATGCGCTTTTTGACTGGGAAGGCGGCTTCTCTGCCTATTACATACGTATAGCAGCGATGGATGGCGCAATCCCTGTTTTTCGTGCAGCTGACAATCAGTATTCTGATCTAATTGCGCAATTCAACCACATTGATTCGTTAGATCGAGGCGCAATATTAAGAATTGAAAGAGGATATGACCTTAACTGGATAGATGTACTCCAACATGATCGATTCAATCAGCATGATACAATCATATTGATCGACTTGGGTTGGTCAAACGACATTTTGGCACTTGAGATGTGGTCTTCTAGAATCATAGAAAAAATTTCGGAAATTTCTCCCGATGCTGAAATTGTTGCGCTTTCGAGCAGTTTCCCAAATTCGTTTGGCCATATTGGAGGAAAGGGAATATTTTCAAATGATGATCGCGGTGTGTATAATAATTTGATCAGAAAGCACAATGCGGCAAAAATTAAATATGGCGACTGGGGAAGTACGAGGGAATCAAAAGATCAAGGCGGAGGCAAACCATGGCCAAGAATTGACTTGGCTTCAACCGGAGATTGGACGTGTTTTCGCCAGACTGGAGAAGAAATCGGCTACGTTCCGGTTGCCGGACGGGCTGCATTAGACAGTTCTTGGAAATCTATACCGTCCAGTTGGGGCAAAAATACGATTGAATGTACACAAATGAACATTCCTGGGCGGATAACAGGAACTGAAATTGCAACTTCCGTTAGAATAAATATTCACTTAACGGTGCAGGCTCTAGGGGGCACCTTAGTGCCACCAGAGGAAGTTCCGTATTTGGACGATTTTTAGCGCCCGATAAATTATGTTCATGATACAGATGACAAGTCACCAATTGTGTAGAATAATTGAAATTGACATGCGAAAATTTCCGGTTTGCCGATATCAATTTACTTAATTTGTTGGTGATCCCCCATTTCCGAAACCAACTCTGTCAACTGGCCACCTTTGCGCCCTACCCCGCCCGCCGTCGCTGGTTGAACACCTCGTACAGCAGCACCGCACAGGACATGGCGACGTTCAGGCTGTCCGCCTTTCCCATCATCGGGATTTTCACCAGCAGGTCGCAGGCCGCCTCATACTCGGGCGGCAGGCCGGATTGTTCGTTGCCCATGAAGAGGAACGTTGGGGCGGCATAGGTCACTGCCTGATAATCGTGTGTGGTGTCGAGCGATGCGCCGACCAATTGGCCCGGCCCGGCGCGCAACCATTCAAAAAACGCCGCAGCCGTCGTTTGCACCACGACTTGCGTGAACAGCGCGCCCATCGAGGCCCGCACGGCCTCCACCGAGTAAGGATCGCACGACTGATCGAGCAGGATCACCCCGCCTGCGCCGACGGCATCGGCGGTGCGCAGGATGGTGCCGAGATTGCCGGGGTCCTTGAGCGACTGGCAGACCACCCAGGCAAAGCTAGCGCTGCGGTCGATGCTGTCCAGTGGGGTTTCGACCAGCGGGAACACGCCGAGCACGGACTGCGGATTGTCCTTCGCCGCCAGCTTGCCGAGAATCTCCGTCGTGGTTTCGATCACATCGCCGCCCGCTGCTGCACAGGCTGCCGCCAGCCGCCGCAGCACCGGGTGGCCGCGCGAATCTTCGCCGTACACCAGCATCGCCGGAACGCGGCCGGCATCGACCGCCTCGGTCACGATCCGCATCCCTTCGGCCAGAAACAGCCCCTCGCGCTGGCGGAATTTCTTTTCCCGGAGCGAGCGGATACGCTTCAGGGTTTCGTTCGAATGCGCGGTGATCTGGCGGGCCATCATCGCGGCTTAGCGGTGGCACGGCGCGAACGCAAAGATGCTGCGGTGGCGGCCTGCATGAGTTGACCAAAGCCCGCGCCCCTGCCATCCACCGGGCCATGCCTACCGTTGCCCAAACCATCGTTGACACGCTTGTCGGTCAGGGGATCACCCACGCATTTGCCGTTCCCGGCGAAAGCTATCTGCCCGTCCTTGACGCCTTTTTTGATGTGCAGGATCATATCCAGCTGATCACCTGCCGCCACGAGGCGGCGGCGGCGAATATGGCGGAGGCGTATGGCAAGTTGACGCGGCGACCCGGGATTGCGCTGGTGACGCGCGGGCCGGGCGCTACTCATGCCAGCATCGGGGTGCACACGGCGTTCCAGGACTCGACGCCGATGCTGCTGTTTGTCGGACAGGTTGGCACCGACATGCTGCAGCGGGAGGCGTTTCAGGAGATTGACTACCGCTCGATGTTTGCCGGTGTTGCCAAGCGGGTGGTGGTGATCGACCGCGCTGACCGCGCCGCCGAACTGGTCGCGAGCGCCTTTGCAACCGCATTGTCAGGTCGGCCCGGGCCGGTGGTGGTGGTCCTGCCCGAGGATTTGCTCGACCATGACGCGAACACCCCGGCGGCGATCCGGTTGATCGAGGCACCCGAAGCCGCGCCCGACCCGAATGCCATTGCCGAACTAGTGCATATGCTTGACGTGGCGGAACGCCCGATCCTGTGGCTTGGCGGCCCCGGCTGGACGGATGAGGACTGCGCCCACATCCAGCATTTCGCCGAAGACGCACGCATTCCAGTGGTCACCGCGTGGCGCCGCAAGGACCGGTTCGACAATGGCCATCCCAAATATGCCGGCGAGCTGGGGCTTGGGGCGAATCCGAAACTCATCGAACGGCTGAAATCCGCCGATCTGATCATCGCGCTCGGCACCCGGCTCGGGGAGGTGACCAGTCAGGGCTATACCCTGCCCGCCACGCCCGAACCCGGCCAGACACTGGTGCACATCCACCCGGACAGCGACACGTTGATGAACGTCCGTCGTCCGGCGCTCGCCATCCAGTCCTCGATCCGGCTGGCGGTGCTCGCGCTCGGTGAACTTGGGCCGATGATCCACGGCGAGCGCTGGGATGGCTGGGCCGAGGCTGCGCGCGCTGATTATGAAGCCTGGGTGACCCCAACGACGGTTCGGGCAGGCGTCAACATGGCGGAGGTCATCGAGCAGATCGATTCGCTGGTCGCACCGCACGCGATCTTTGCCAATGGCGCCGGCAATTTCGCTGGCTGGCTGCACCGGTTCCACCAGCACCGTCGGCTGGGCACGCAGCTGGCCCCGACGTCTGGCGCGATGGGTTACGGCGTCCCTGCCGGTATCGCTGCGAAGATCCTGCACCCTGATCGGGAGGTCATCATCATCGCAGGCGACGGTGATTTCCTGATGTCGGGCAATGACCTCGCCACCGCTGTTCGCTATGGGGCAAACGTCATCATCGTGGTTGTCGACAATGCGCAATATGGCACGATCCGGATGCACCAGGCCCGCGACTTTCCCGGGCGCCAAAGCGGCACTGCGCTGACCAACCCGGACTTCGCCGCTTATGCGCGCAGCTTTGGCGCATTCGGTGTGACGGTTGAACGCACGGAGGATTTTGCCGCAGCCTTCACCGATGCGAGGGAGGCTGGGACGCCAGCGCTCATCTGCGTGAAAACCGACCCGGACGAGATTTCACCGGGGCGGCGGTTGGGATGAACACCGGCGTTTCACCCGAGGAACAGCGCGTTCTGAGCACCCTCGACGGGTGCCGTGGCCAGATGCTCGCACGTGTTGAGGCGTGGAGCGCGATCAATTCCGGCAGTCGCAATATGGCCGGGCTCGGTGCATTGGCGGCAAGGCTGAGCGAGGCGTTCAACCCGCTCGGCATGGTGGCTCTGCGCGATCCGTCACCGATCGAAGCCGTTGGTGCCGACGGCGTGTCGCGCCCGCTGGCCCACGGCCAGAACCTCGTCGTCTCGCGACCCAACGCCGCCGCAACATGCCGCGTGCTGCTGACCGGACATATGGATACGGTGTTTGCCGCCGATCATCCGTTCCAGACGTCGCGGTGGCTGGATGCCGACACGCTGAACGGTCCTGGTACCGCCGACATGAAGGCCGGAATCGCGGTGATGCTGTCGGCACTGTCAGCGGTCGCCGCGTCGCCATTTTCCGACAACCTGTCGTGGGAAATTGTCATCAACAGCGACGAGGAAGTCTCATCCCTCGGGTCAGCGGCGCTGTTGGTCGAATGTGCAAAACGCGCTGATGTCGGGCTGACCTATGAACCAGCGCTTCCCGACGGGACGCTGGCGGGTGCGCGCAAGGGTAGCGGCAATTTCTCCGTCGTCATTGGTGGACGCGCCGCCCATGCCGGTCGCGAACCTGAGAAGGGGCGGAACGCGATTGTTGCAGCGGCTGACCTGACGCTGCGGCTGGCAGCGCT
>JAYVLC010000316.1:0-3359 GCA_043759675.1 Sphingosinicellaceae bacterium | reverse complement strand
ACGATGTGTTCGACATCCATCGCAAGGATCGCATCGCAGGCGGCGAGCCAGTTGGACACCGGCCCTTCCCACATGATTGGCGTCCCTTCAATGAACAGGATGTCGCCGGTAAACACCGTGCGGTCGGCCGGGACATGCACCAGGATATCGCCCGCAGTATGCGCCGGGCCGACTTCGATGAGCGCAACCTCCTTGTCGCCGACGCTGAGGTCGAGGCGGCCATGGAAGGTGCGGGTTGGCGCTCGACCTCGCGCGGCGGCGAAATCAAAGGGTGCGAATATGTCGGCGAAATATGTCCCGGCCATGCCGAGTTGTCCGGCGGCACCGGCGGCCTTCATCTTGCCGAGCATGGCAGGCGAGAAGGCCTCCATCTCCTGCGCCGAGGCTTCGGACGCCACGATCTCCGCGCCCGGCAGCAGGGCATTGCCGTGGGTGTGGTCGCCATTGGCGTGAGTGTTGACCACCGTGCCGATACGGTCGGTTGCAAGGCCGGTCGCATCGGCCATCGCCGACAGCATTTCGGCGGTCAGCGCTTCGTCGAACAGCGTGTCGACCAGAATCGCAGCCTCGCCGTCACGAATCAGCCCGGCGTTGGACCAGCCCCAACCGCCATCGGGTTGCATCCAGGCGTAGAGGCCAGACCCAAGATCAACGAGCCCACGTTCGTAGGATGCCATGTGCAAGGTTTCCCCATTTGAGACACGTCATCCTGACGAAAGTCAGGACCTCGCGCAATTGGCGGCTCCACTCAGGGAGATCCTGACTTTCGTCAGGATGACGGTGAAGTGTGGGCGGTGGTCACCGGCGAGACATTATTCCAACTCGAACACCATGTTGACGCTGACCGTCAGCGACACCTCGCCCGCAGCGACCGGCGTGTCGGCCTGTTCCTTCATCATCGACCGCGCGCCCAGCATCGGCATCGGATAGGGCGGTGACGCAGAGCCGCCTTCGGAGATCGACAGGATGCGCTTGACCCTGAGCCCTGCGGCTTTGGCGTAAAGCTCGGCGCGCTGGCGGGCCTTGCCAACCGCAGCGGTCCGCGCTGCATCAAGCGCTGGCTCGGGTTCATCGAGCCGAAAATTGGGGCCGTTGATCTGGTTCGACCCGCTGGCGACCAGCGCGTCAATCGACCGGCCCATGTTTTTCAGGTCGCGGACCCGCAGATTGACCATGTTGTTCACCTGATAGCCGATGAGTTTTGGCTCCTCATTCTGCGCATAGCGATATTGCGGTTGCAGATTGAGCCCGGATGTCTGGACGTCGCGGTCGGCGATGCCTGCGCGTTTGAGCGACGCGATGACGGCGGCCATCCGCGTTGCGTTGAGCCGCATCGCCTCGGAGGCCGTCGTCGCCGTGGTCACAACTCCAGCCGACATGTCGGCAACGTCGGGGGCGCGGTCGACCTTGCCTTCGGCGCTGACCGACAGGGTGATCGGCTGCCACGGTGTCGGGGCGGTTTGGGCAAGGGTCGGTGCGGCGGCAAGTGCGGCGGCGATCAGAAGCGGACGGAACATCGGTACTTTCTCCGGTAAGGGGGGATGCGGCTGCTTTACTTGGATTCGGGTGTCGTGAACATGAACCAGCCGGTTCATATTCTGTTCAGCCTGCGGCTGCTTCGCATCGCGTTCGGAACTTATTGAGGAATTCCCGGCTATCTGCCATGGAAGCGCCGCGATCGGTTCCCAATGCGACGGCGCCCTTGCAATGGGTGATCTATTTCGATAATACACCGCGTGCCGACCAATGAGGATCGAACGGAACATGAATATGCACAGTAGCTTCCGGGCCGAAGACGCCGCAGCCGTCGATGCGCGCGACGCCGGGTTTGTGCGCCGCAATCTGCGCTGGCTCATCGCCATCGTGGCAGTGCTGATCGGGATCGGTGCTTATGTGTATTTGCGCGGCGGCAAGGCCGAGGAAAAACCTGTCGAAGCGGATCCCACCGTCACGGTGATTTCACCCGGTCGGACACCGGTTGCCGATTCGGTCCGGGTCACCGGCTCGATTGCGGCCCGCCGCGAGATGCCGGTCGGGGTGCAGGGCGAGGGCGGTATGGTCACTGCCGTGCTGGTCGAAGCTGGCGACTATGTCGGGGCAGGGCAGATACTTGCCCGGGTGGATCGGGCGGTGCAGACCCAGCAGACTGCGGCGATGGCGGCAGCGTTGCAGCAGACCCGCGCTGACGCCCGATTGGCGCAGGCCGAACTCGACCGGGCGCTGACGCTGGTCGACAAGGGGTTCATCTCCAAGGCGGATATCGACCGGCGTACGGCAAGCCGCGACTCGGCCGCTGCGCGGGCGGCGGTTTCCGGCGCGCAACTGAACGAAATGCGCGCGCGCCTGGCGCGCCTCGACATCCGTGCACCTGCCGCGGGCCTTGTCCTGACCCGGACGGTCGAGCCTGGGCAGATTGTCAGCCCGGGCAGCCCGCCGCTGTTTCGCATTGCCCAGGGCGGCGCGATGGAGCTGCGGGCCCAGATCGCCGAGCAGGATATGGCCAAGCTCAGGGTTGGCCAGCCGGCAAGGGTGATGCTGGTCGGCAATCCGCAGAGTTTCGACGGTGTTGTCTGGCAATTGTCCCCGACGATTGATCCGCAGACCCGGCAGGGTGTGGCGCGCATTGAGATGAAGCGTGATCCGGCGATCCGGGTCGGCGGCTTTGCGAATGCGTCGGTAGCGGCGGGGACAGCGATGAAGTCAGTGCTCCCCCAGTCGGCCGTGCAGGTTGATGACGCTGGAAGTTTTGTTTTTGTCGTCGGGGCCGGGAACAAGATCGAACGCCGGACCATTGTGACGGGCGAGATTGGCTCGATGGGGATTCCCGTGGTGTCGGGCTTGACCGGCAATGAGCGCATTGTCGCCAGTGCCGGTGCTTTTTTTCAGCCAGGTGACAAGGTTGCGCCGGTTCTCAAGACAGCGCGATAGGACGGGGCGGAGTATTGAATATGCGTAACATCTCATCTTGGGCAATCCGCAATCCGATCCCGCCGATCGTGTTTTTTGTGATCCTGACGTTCCTTGGAATCGTCAGTTTCGCAAGGATGCCGATCAACAATAATCCCGATGTCAGCTTCCCGTTTGTATCGGTTATTGTGACGCAGCCTGGTGCTGCGCCGACTGAAATTGAAACCCAGATTACCCAAAAGATCGAGGGGGCTCTGGCGGGCATCGGTGGCGTTGAGAATATGGAGTCACGCGCCGTCGAGGGTCAGTCGCTGACAAATGTCCAGTTTGCCATCGGCACCCCGGTTGATCGTGCGACGAATGACGTTCGCGACGCGATTTCGAAGGTGCGGTCTGACCTGCCCGACGGGGTTCTCGAACCCCTGGTGCAGCGCCAGGATATCGATGGTGGG
>JAYVLC010000315.1:0-2492 GCA_043759675.1 Sphingosinicellaceae bacterium | reverse complement strand
GAAGATGCAGTCGGTGGGCCACGCGCGAGAAACCCATCAGTTAAAATAATTTACCGGTTAGCCGAAACCGAATAGGCCTGCTGCGTGTCGGGTTTGGCGGGGGCGACGCGCATGCATAGCAAGATTGAACTCAAGAAGCTGCCGCCACTGAAGGCGCTGAAAGGCTTTGAGGCTGCGACGCGTCACCAGAGCATCCGTGAGGCCGCTGATGAGCTCTGCGTTACCCATCCAGCGGTCAGTCACCAGGTCCAGCTGGTCGAGGAAGCGCTTGGCGTAACGCTGTTCGTGCAGGAGGGGCGCCACATCGTGTCGACCGAGGAAGGCCGGGTGCTCTACCCATTCGTCCGCCGCGCATTTGAGCTGCTGCTCGAGGGGGTGGAGGCCGTTCACCGTAGCGCGCTCGACAAGCCACTGCGAGTTCAGACCTATGTAACCGCTTCGATCCGCTGGTTGGCCCGGCGCGTCCCGCAGTTTCTGCACGACCACCCCGAGGTCAAACTGACGTTGAGCACCTGCGCGGTCGAGTGGGAATTTGATGACGTCCATGCCGATGTCGGCTTTGTTTACTGCGATGTGGTGCCTGACCCGGGCAAGTTTCACTGGGTTCCGTTGTTTGACTATGCGTTGTTTCCGGTTTGCAGCCCCGAGATGCTTGCCCGTACGGGTAAGACCCCGACCGCTGCGGATTTGATGACCCGGCCACTGGTCGCAATCTATACCGAGGTGCAGAATTGGGAGGCATGGTTCCGGTCAGCCGACGTCGTCTACCAACCGACCGTCCCGTACATCATGGTTGATACGCTCGCGGTTGCCCTGGAAATGGCGCTGAATGGCGAAGGAATCGCGCTCGTCAACGGACCATTTGTCGATCAGGATCTGGCGTCCGGACGCTTGGTCAGGACGGTAGACCACCGGGCGCTTTGTCCCGGCGCCTGGGGACTGATCTGTCGCAAGGACATGCGCGAGAATTTGCGGATCCGGACCTTTATGGATTGGGTCACCAACCGTGTTGCAGTGAGTGAGGCCGGCGCCTAGCGCTTGGGGACGACTTCATAGCCTGCCTCCTCGGGCTCATCATCGACGATGTCGGTGGGAAAGCCGGTTCCCAAGACCTTGAGGCCCAGCGGTTCCTCGTATCGACGGATGATGTTGGGTGAATATTCGCGCGAGCCGTATGTCGCCTCGCCTTCCTTGAATATCCTGACGATCAGCGGGGACAGTTCGACCGGGACGCCGGCACCCTGCGCGATTTTGTCGAACAGGCCGATGTCCTTGCTGACCAGGTCCATCGTGAAATTGATGTCGCGGCTGCCGTTCAGGATCACCTGGCTCTCAGTTTCGTGGACAAAGCTATTGCCTGACGAAATCCTGATGGCCTCATAGGTGGTGTTCATATCGAGGCCGACCGCCTTGCAGGTTGTCAGGGCCTCGGCCAGCGCGACAAGATGCACCGTGCACAGATAATTGGTCATCACTTTTAGCTGCGAAGCCGTGCCCAAATCCCCCGTATGCAGAATGCGGCGACCCATTGTGGTCAACACCGGCAGAACGACATCAAAGGCCGCGCGAGGACCACCGGCGAAAATGGCAATGTTCCCAGTGTCGGCCCGGTGGCAGCCACCCGAGACCGGACATTCCATGAACAGCGCCCCGCGCGCTTCAACCAGCGCGCCAAGACGGATGATTTCGGAATAATCCGTGGTGCTCATCTCGAGCCAGACCTGGCCAGGCCGCATGACTTGCAGGAACCCGTCCGGGCCCTCGGCCACTGCAGAACTCGCAGCCGGCGAGGGCAGACAAGTAATGATCAGGTCAACCGCCTGGCCAAGCTGTTTGGGTGAGGTTGCAGACTTTGCGCCGCGCGCTACAAATTCGGTGACCAATGCAGCATCGAGGTCGCGCACCGTCACGTCATGGCCGTTGCGGATCAGGCTTCCAGCGAGCTTTTTGCCAACGTTGCCGAGCCCGATAAATCCGATTTTCATATGCGCTCTCTGGCCATCTCGTGTGTCGGGTTCGCCCCGTTGCTATCGCGATCAGCGGGATCGCCCGTTTCCTTGATGCGTCAGTTAGACCGCTGTGCCGATGTGGTCACAAATGAAAAAATTGGGTGGAAGGGTGAATTTTTTGCAGCGCTCCACGGCGCTTTGGGGTGGCGATCTGCACGATTCAAGACACAGCCCCCCAACCCGGAAATTTTTTGAACCAATCCCGCCATATTGTACATTTGTCCCTTGCGGTTTTCGCGGGCTAAGGTCCGGCGAGGCAAAGCTCTCCCGGGGACACGGATATTCCATGAAATCACAGGCACGTGTTGTCATCATCGGCGGCGGGATCATGGGGGCGAGTTTGCTCTACCATCTCGCCGAGCTTGGCTGGACCGATTGCATGCTGATCGAGAAGGACGAGTTGACGTCGGGGTCGACCTGGCACGCGGCGGGCCAGTGCCCGAGTATCACCGGCAGCTACAACCTCGCAAAAATCCATGCCTA
>JAYVLC010000314.1:0-14903 GCA_043759675.1 Sphingosinicellaceae bacterium | reverse complement strand
GCGGAAACCCGGCCGAGGCTACCCACCAGCACGTTCGACAGCAGCGACAGGCGGCCGACGAGGTTGAACTGTTGAAAAATGAAGCCGAGCGAGCGCCGGACGGTCCGGATTTCGCCGGACAGCTTGCCACCCGCCTGGACGTTTCGGCCACCGACTTCCACGCTGCCGCTGTCACCAAGATTGAGCCCGGCGAGGCTGCGCAGCAACGTCGATTTTCCTGAGCCGGACGGCCCGATCAGCGCCAGCATCTCGCCCGGCGCAACCGACAGATCGATGGCCTTCAAGGCCTGTCGTGTGCCAAATTGCTTGGAAAGCTGTGATACCCCGATGGCCTGCGCCACATGACCCCCTGCCAGACACGTCGATGACGGTTACGTTGCAAATACGACAGTCCCGTGACACCCAATAGACGGGCGAAAGCTGCGATGCCAGACGTTGCGGCCTGGGGTGGCAAATGGGGGCTTGAAACCGGCGTCGATCCGGTGGAGACGGCAGGCATGATGACAGACTATGCCTCGCCACCGACTCTGCTGCTGATTGCCGCAGCGGTCGGATTGATCCTTGGAATGCTGCTGGCAAAGCTGTTTTCGGGCGCGGCGAAGCGGCTCGCCGCAGCGGCAACCCAATTGGGCGAGGCCCGCGCCGAGATCGATGCCCGTGATGTCCGGATCATCGGTCTGGAGCGCGAAGTGGCGCAGGCCCGTGATCAGGTCCGTCCGTTGTCGGATGAGGTGGACCGATTCCGGCGGGAAGCGGCGCAGCGCAAGGCCGCGCGCGCCGGGGTCGAGGTGCCCATTGATGTGCCCGCCCCTGCCGTTCCCGATCATTTGACGATCCTAAAGGGCGTTGGTGATAAATTTGCGACCAAGCTCGGGGAGATCGGCGTGTCGAGGATTCAGCAAGTTGCTGACCTGACCCCGGGTGACGCACAGGTTGCCGATGCGAACCTCGGTCCGTTTGCTGGCCGGATCGCGCGGGACCAGCTGGTTGAGCAGGCACGGTTGCTCGTGACTGGGCGGACCACCGAGTACGAAGCCCGTTTCGGGAAAATCGGCAGTTAGTTCAGCCGTTCGATAGCCAGCGCTGTGGCCTCGCCGCCGCCGATACACAGGCTGGCGATGCCGATGCTTTTGTTACGGTGCCTGAGCGCGTTCAACAGCGTCACCATGATGCGTGCGCCCGAAGCGCCGATCGGGTGGCCAAGCGCACAAGCGCCACCGTTGACGTTGACCGCATCGGGATCGAGTCCAAGGTCACGGATTGCCGCCATCGCGACCACGGCGAAGGCCTCGTTGATTTCGTAGAGATCAACATCGGCCTTCGACAGGCCGGTCCGGACAAATAGTTTCTCGATTGCCGGGATCGGCGCGGTGGCGAACCAGGCCGGTGCCTGAGCATAGACAGTATGGCCGAGGATACGCGCAAGCGGCTGCAGGCCGCGTGCCCGGGCGGTGGATTGGCGCATCAGGATTAGCGCAGCTGCACCGTCGCTGATCGAGGAGGCATTGGCCGCAGTCACGGTGCCATCTTTGGCAAAAGCAGGCTTCAGTGTCGGGATTTTGTCGGGACGGGCCTTGCCGGGCTGTTCGTCAATGCTGACCTCGGTGTCACCGCCGCGGCCCGGAACGGTGACCGGGGTGATTTCGTCAGCAAAGCTGCCATCGGCGATTGCTGCCTGCGCGCGCTGGAGCGAGCGAATGGCATAGGCGTCCTGCCCCTCCCGGGTGAATTGGTAGAGTCGGGCGCATTCTTCGGCAAAGCTGCCCATCAGGCGGCCCTTGTCATAGGCATCTTCGAGGCCGTCGAGGAACATGTGGTCCTTGATCTCGCCGTGGCCCATCCGGTAGCCGCTGCGCGCCTTGCCGAGCACATAGGGCGCATTCGACATGCTCTCCATGCCACCGGCCACGACAATGGCGGCCGACCCTGCAGCGAGCGCATCATGGCCATCCATCACCGCCTGCATCCCCGAGCCGCACATTTTATTGACGGTGACCGCAGAGACGCTTTCGGGAAGGCCGGCGCCAAGAATAGCCTGGCGGGCCGGTGCCTGCCCCTGTCCGGCTGGCAGGACGCAGCCCATGATGCCGCGATCCACATCGGCTCCGGGTACGCCGGCATCGGCCAGAGCCGCACGAATGGCGCTCGCCCCAAGCTGGCTTGCGGTCAGGCCGGCAAGGTCACCCTGAAAGCCACCCATGGGCGTGCGTCGGGCCGCTACGATAACGATGGGATCGGACATTATTTACCTTTCTTGCTGCTGGCTTTGACGAGGCGCCCGAGCGGGTGCGCGCCGAGGATATTCGGGATCCATCCCGTGACATTTGCGCTGACCAGAGCCCACCGGACCGGGATGAACAGCGGGATGATCGGGACATCATCAACGATCAACTGTTCGGCCTGCCGGGTTGCGGTCGATCTGGCAGCAAGGTCACCGCCGGCGCGGGAACCGCGAAGGAGCGAATCCGCCTGCCGGTTGCAATAGCTCCCACCCGGTCGGCACGAAAATGGCGCAAGGAAGAAGCGGGCGCTGTCGACCGGTGCGCGGCGCTCGGTCAGCGCGAGAGTGAAGGCTCCATCGGCGATCGAGGCCGCAAGATTCTGCGGTGTCAGGACCACCGGTTTGATGATCACGCCGACCGCCGCCCAGTCACGGGCGACCGCATCGAGAACCGCGCGATGTTCACGGCCATTGGTGATGATCACCTCCACCGTGAGCGGATTCCCGGTCCCGTATCCGGCCTCGGCCAGCAACCGTTTCGCCTCGCTCAACCGCTCAATGTAAAGCCAATTTGCCCAAACCGGCAGCGCCGGCTCGGGGTGGCCCGGCAAATTTGGTGGGGTGATGCCATCGACCGGTTGCATGGCCGGGATTGCAAATAGCCGCTGAACCAAGGTGGTCCGGTCAACTACCATAGTCAGGGCGCGCCGAATCCGCAGGTCCGCCAACGGGCCATGCCGCGTGTTGGCGAGGTAGCCATAGACGCCGTAACTTGGATCGACACGGAGCGCGAACTGATCCGCAACGGTGCGGGCCTCCCCCAGCCCGGCGATGCCGTCGCCGATCACGACGTCAGTTTCGCGGCGCCTGAATCGGGTTATTGCGGCGACCGGGTCTTCGATCGGCAGCAGACTGACGCCGGCAAGCGCGACATCGCCCGTCGCAAAATACGCCGGGTTGCGGGCCAAGCGCAGCGGGCGCGACACCGCGTTGATGACAGTGAATGGTCCGAGCGGTGGCGGGAAATCACCCCTGCGCAAGATTGCAGTGCTCTGGTCAGCGAGCAGCTGGAGCAACGCAGGCTGCGGCGTCGAGAGCCGCACTTCAACGATGTTGGGCAGCGGGTCGCTGATGCCAAGGCTTGCCTGCGATTTATTCCCGCCACCAACGGCAGGCGCATCGACGATCCGGTCGAGCATGGCTTTCAGCGGATGCTGGCTGTCCGGGGCTGCAATACGCCGGAAAGTGGTGACGGCATCGCGTGCCAGAACGTTGCGGCCATCCTGCCATTTGGCCGGACGCAGTCGGAAAATGATGCTGAGGCCGTCGTCGCTTACCCGCCACGAGGTTGCGAGTCCGGGGACGATCTGGCCGCCAGAATCGAGGTCAACGAGGCCGAGCTGGGTGGAATCGTTCAGGACCGCGCGCGGGCCGTCGAGGACGGTGCGAGAGGCTGTCGGATCAAAGCTGCCGACAACATCGACAGCCAGCGTCTCGCCGCGCTCGGCTTCGTCGCCGGGTGCGCAAGCGGCAGCCGCCAACAGCAGGATCATGGCAGCCGCGCGGCTCATTCCCCGCTCGTGAAGAAGCGGCCGTCGTGGAAGGTCAGGGTGCGTCCGGGCGACTGTCCAAAGGCAGTGACCCGCCCGACGAAAATATCATGGTCGCCGCCGGCGTGGACCGCATCGGTTGCGCAATCGAACCAGGCGACGACCTCACCCAGATACGGTTGGCCGCTTGGGGCAGGGACGACGCCTTCGTGCTCCAGCTTTGCATCCCCGGATTTGGCGAACGTCATCGCCAGTTCCTGATGCTCGGCACCCAAAATGCTGACGGTAAAGGCCCCGGCAGCGCGGAAAATACCGCTTGATGGTGTGCCGCTTTGCATCGACCAAAGCACCAGCGGCGGATCGAGGCTGACGCTGGCAAAGCTGTTGATGGTCATGCCGGCGGTTCGTCCGTCGCCACTGCGTGCCATGACAACCGCGACGCCAGTGGCGTAGCGCCCAAGCGCGGCGCGGAGCTCCTTGGGATTGAAGTCGGTGCTGCGGGAGGTGGACGTCGTCATCTGCCCGCGTTTAGCGAGGTGCAAGGGATGTCGCTACCGCTTCTTCACGAACCCGCGATGAACCGCTAGGACAGGGCATGTCCGCACGCGATGTCATCGGCCTGATCGGCAATACACCCCTTGTGCGACTCAGGCGCGCGTCGGAGGCGACCGGCTGCGACATACTCGCCAAATGCGAATTCATGAACCCCGGCGGATCGATCAAGGACCGCGCGGCAAAGTTCATTGTCGAAGATGCCGAGGCGCGTGGTACCCTGGCACCTGGCGGCACGATCGTCGAGGGAACCGCCGGCAACACCGGAATTGGCCTCGCCGTCGTCGGCAATGCCAAGGGCTACAAGACGGTCATCGTGATGCCCGAAACACAGTCGGTGGAGAAACAGGCGACGTTGCGGGCGCTGGGTGCCGAACTGGTTCTGGTGCCGCCCGCCGCCTATTCGAATCCGGCCCATTATGTTCACACGTCCCGCCGACTGGCGGCGGAGATGCCGGGTGCAATCTGGGCGAACCAGTTCGATAACGTCGCGAACCGCTTTGCCCATATCAAGACGACCGCACCTGAAATCTGGCAGCAAACCGGCGGGCGCATTGACGGCTTTACCTGCGCGGCGGGCACTGGCGGGACCATTGCCGGCGTCGGGCTGGGGCTGCAGGAATTTTCAGCGGATATCGTCGTTGCGCTGACCGATCCAATGGGGGCCGCCCTTTACAATTGGTTTGCACATGGTGAGTTGCGAGCTGAAGGCAGTTCGGCTGCCGAAGGCATTGGTCAGAGCCGCATTACCGCCAATCTGGACGGCTTTGTGCCGGACACGCAGTTCCAGATATCCGATGATGAGGCGATGCCTGTCGTACATGGGTTGATGGCCGAGGAGGGGCTGTGTGTTGGCCTTTCGTCCGGAATCAATGTCGGTGGCGCGATCCGGCTGGCGCGCGAGCTTGGACCGGGCAAGACCATCGTGACCATCCTTTGCGACAGTGGCCTTCGTTACCTGTCGTCAATTTTCAACCGGCAGTGGCTGAGCGCGCGCAGCCTGCCCGTTCCCGACTGGCTGCACTGAGACCCTGTGGACAGCATCGGCGAATGGGAATAGTTTGTGGCAATATTGCCACGGGTACCGCCTGTCGTTGGGGCGATTTTGTTGGCTGGTGTGCGCGGGACCTGGAATCGGGATCAACAGCACCGGTTGCGGGCATTTGGAATGAGGACCTATGCAGCGCGTTCGTATCGGCCTGACCGGCCTTGCCATCGTGTTTTTGCTGGTGCTGATTGCCGCCGCCGGCTTGCGGCCCAATCGCTCGATGGCGCCCGCTGACAGTCAGGGTGAAACGCTGGCGGTACTCGGTGTCGCACCCGGCCCTGGAGCGGAAAAAGCCGCTGAACTGCGGGACGCAAATGCGATGGTGACAGAGTCCGCGGCGGCCGGGTCCCCGGCGCAGCCAACGACCCGCTGATCCGCCGCCTCGCCTGGATCGCGACGGCAGCGTCAAGCATCATGGCGGTTGGTCTGCTTGCGACGCGCGCCCTTTGGCCTGACCCGGCGGCCGAGCCGCTGAAACGCCTGCGCCCCGGGAATATCATGGTGGTGCAGGCATTGTCGGGTGGCGCGGATCTTCCGCCCCCATCGGTGCTGGCAGACCTGGCCGACGCGCCACAAAGTCCAGCATCGACAGTCAATTGGGCGGGGGCTCGACTATTGCAGATTGAGCTTCGTGACGGGGTGCGGGTTTCGCTGCAGGTCGTCCCGGATGGGCGCAATGGCTTGGTGCGGATCACCGGCGACGCGGTTCGCCCCGGCAAGGCGCAGGTGCTGGCGCGGGCGTTTCGACGCTTGAGTGGCAAAGCGCTGCATGTTTCAGAGGCTTCGGCCACCGCGTTGTTGGGTGATCTGCGCGAGTCTTTGCCGTCCACAGACATATCCACAATCACTGGTGCTGGGGGAAAACAGGAACAATTGCTGCCGGGCAAAAAGAATATGTGAGGCTTTACTTGGGGTTGGCGACAAATTCCGCCAGACTCCATAAAATTCCATTGAAACTCCATGTTTTCCCATGATAGTCCTTCTCCACAGGGAGGCGGGCAAACCCAACCTATGACCCGACAGCCGCGCGGACACATCGGTCCGCGTGACCGGGAGGTCTATGCCTGCGTTCCCCAAGAGGGATTGGCAAGGGCGTGACAGATAACGTCTTCCTTGGTTACGCACTGAATGGCGTCGATCCGAAGGGTCGGCTGTCGATTCCGGCTGACTACCGGGCCGTGCTCGGCCGCCGCTCCGGGGACGAAGCGATCCTCATCTCGCTGCATGAGCGCGCCGACTGCCTGATCGCTTGTGATGTCGGACAAGGCGCCCGCGAATTTGCGAAACTAAACGACCGCTACGGTGCGGCCGAAACGGCCGAGAGCGATCAGGCTGCCCGCCTCGCGCTCGGGTCGGCGACCCGCGCGGCCTATGATGCCAACGGGAGGATCGTGCTGCCCGCCGACCTCCGTGACCTGTCCGGCATCAAGGATTGCGCCTTTTTCATGGGTGTGGGTGACCGGTTTGAAATCTGGAACCCGCACACGCTGGTCGGGCTGCCCGGTCTTGACCCGCGGCTCGTCCGGCTGGTTCGCCGACACATCGAACAGCGGAAGGGCGGCGCATGACGCATGTTCCGGTCCTGCTCAGGGAGGTTATCGACAGCCTGAAGCTGGCGGCCGATGACATCTATGTCGACGGCACGTTCGGCGCAGGCGGATATACCCGCGCCGCGCTCGCCACCGACATCGCCCATGCATATGCGTTTGATCGTGATCCTTCGGCGATCGCAAACGCCTTTTCCAACGACCGGCTGACGCTGATCGAGGACCGCTTTGCCCGGATGAGTGACGCTCTTGCCGAGCAGGGCGTGACCGGGGTGGATGCGCTCGCGCTGGACATCGGTGTGTCGTCGATGCAGCTCGATCAGGCCGAGCGCGGCTTTTCGGTTCAGGCCGACGGTCCGCTTGATATGCGGATGGCGGCCAACGGCGAGACCGCAGCCGAGTTCCTGAATTCGGCCGACGAGAGTGATATCGCCGACGTCCTCTACCGCTATGGCGAGGAACCCAAGTCACGGCGGATCGCTCGTGCCATCGTTGCAGCGCGCCCGCTGACACGGACTGGCGAGTTGGTGGATGTCGTCCGCCGTGCGGTCGGTTGGCATCCGGGATTGAAGGACCCTGCGGTCCGGGCATTCCAGGCCATTCGCATCCACATTAACGGCGAGCTTGATGAGCTCGATGCCGGGCTGCTGGCGGCCGAGCGCCTGCTTCGCCCGGGGGGGCGGCTGGCGGTCGTGACCTTTCACAGTCTCGAGGACCGGGCGGTGAAGCGGTTCCTGCGGTCGCGAAGCGGCGATGACCCGCGCGGAAGCCGCTTTGCCCCGGATGCCAGAGGGCGTGGTCCTGCGCCGACGTTCGCGCGCGTATCGAAGCCGGTTCGGGCAACGGAGGCTGAGCTTGCGGCCAATCCGCGTGCGCGGTCGGCAACGCTGCGCGCGGCAACCCGCACTGACGCGCCTGCATGGGGGAATATCCGATGAAGATGCCAATCGGCAATTTTTGGATGGCCACGAGCGCCGTCGGAGCCGCGCTGCTGTTCTTCACGATCTCGCTCCGGGTGTCGACCGAGCGGTCCGGCGTTGAACGGCTCCAGCGGCAGGTGGTGGCTGACATGCGCGATATCCGTGCGCTGGAGGCCGAGCTTAGCACCCGGGCCCGCAAGCCGGTGTTGCAGCGGTGGAACGACAATGTGCTCGGGCTCGGTGCGCCGCTGCCCAGACAGTTTGCGACAGATGCCTATGAACTTGCGGCCTATGCACCGGGAGCAGCAGTGCCGACGATGCCGGAGACGCCAGCGGGACCGGTCGCGCAGCAGGCTGTGGCGCGCCATGACAGCCCAATTGCACCGGTGCCGCAGCAGCGCACCGGACTTCAGACCGTCGCCTATCTGGTCCCTGAGGCCACCAAGCCAGCCGCGTCCGCCGGCCCGGTGGCAAAGCCGGTATCCGACAAGGCGATGCCACCTGCGGCGAGGCCATTGGACCCACTGGCCGGCTTGCTCGACGGAATCAACACGGCGTCAACGGGCCGTGGCGTCACCGCGAAGGCCGCAATCAAATGAGCCCGCCCGCGGCCCGACAGCTTCGCATTCAGGTTGCCGGGCACCGGCAGGTCGCGCTTGACCGATCGCACCAGCGACTGGTGATCGGCGTGATGCTGTTCGGGCTGGGGGTGGTGGTACTCGGGCTGCGCCTGATTGATCTGGCAGTCCTGCACGAACGTGTTGAGGCCGCAAACGTCGATGTGCTGGCCGGCCTGACGCCGGAGCGTGCCGACATCATCGACCGCAACGGCGCGTCGCTGGCCCGGAGTTTTGAGGCCTACGCCATAGCAATTCGGCCGCAGGATGTGCTCGGCGACAAGAACGTCATCGCGCAACAGCTTGTCGCCGCGCTCCCTGGGATGACGATTGAGAAGGCAAGCTCTGTCCTCCACAGCAAACATAAATTTGCCTACATCCAGCGCCGGGTGCTGCCGTCTGACGCCAAGCGGATCAACGCGATTGGCGAGCCGGCGATCATCCTGCAGCGCGAACGGGAGCGGCTATATCCCAATCTCGATCTTGCAGCGCATGTCCTTGGCTACACCGATGTCGACGGGCGCGGCGCATCGGGCATCGAGGGGGCATTCGAGGAGAGGCTATCGCGGGTCGATATGCGCGGGACGCCGTTGCAACTGGCGATGGATAGCCGGGTGCAGATGGCACTTGAGAGCGAACTTGGCAACGCGATGACAAAATTCTCGGCAATCGGCGCCGCCGGGATCGTGCTTGACGCCCAGACCGGCGAGATCATCGCGATGGTGTCGCTTCCCCAGTTCAATCCGAACAATGCTGGCAAGGGTGACGACAATCAACGGTTCAACCGCGCGACTCTGGGTGTGTATGAGCTTGGTTCGACGTTCAAAGCGTTCACAATGGCGATGGCAATTGAGGCTGGCGTGATTACCGGCTGGGACCAGCTCTGGGATTGCACACATGATCTGAAAATCGCGCGATTTACGATTCACGACACGCATCCGCTGCACAAAATGGCGACCGTGCCGGAAATCTTCAAGGAATCGTCCAACATCGGAACGGCACAGATTGCGCGCAGCATCGGCTCGGCGCGCCAGCAGGAATTCCTGAAAGGCCTGGGTTTCATGGAGCCGGTTTCGGTTGAGCTGAAAGCCAAGGGGCGGGTGCTGAACCCCGGTGCCAATTGGGGAGATATCGCCACGATGACAGTCGGTTACGGACACGGCATTTCCGTGACACCGCTGCATCTTGCCACGGGCTATGCCGCGCTGGTCAACGGCGGCATTTGGCGGCCGGCGACGGTGCTAAAGATCGGTGCAGGTCACCCGGTTCCGCAAGGGCGGCGGGTGTTCAGCGAGGCGACGTCAGCAAAGGCCCGCGAACTTTTGCGGCTCGTCGTGCTTGACGGCACCGGCAAAAAGGCAGCCGCGCCCGGTTACCGGGTTGGCGGAAAGACCGGGACCGCCGAAAAAGTAGTCGGCGGGCGCTATTCGCGCGGGGCATTGGTCACCAACTTTGCCGGTGTGTTCCCGATGGATAACCCGCGCTATGTCGTGGTCGCCATGCTAGATGAGCCAAAGTCGACCAAGGAAACCTATGGATTCAAAACCGCTGGCTGGAATGTCGCGCCGGTGGTTGGCCGGGTGATTGAACGGATTGCACCGGCGCTTGGCGTGATCCCGGATGAGGCACTCGACGCCGCATCGTCGCCGCTGATGCCCTATATCCACGAAGAAAAGCCCCACTAGATGAAGCTCCGGGACCTCATCGGCGGCGGGCCGGATGCGGTCGTGACCGGGTTTGCGATCGACCACCGCAAAGTTGCGCCCGGCACGATCTTTGGCGCGTTCCAGGGGGCCAAGTTCAACGGTGAAGATTTCATCGCCGAAGCGGTGAAGTTTGGCGCAATCGCTGTGGTCGCGCGACCCGAGGCCAAGGTGGCGGGCGCAGTCCACATTTCCGACATCGACCCGCGCCGGGCCTTTGCCTTGCTGGCCGCCCGCTACTTTGCGCCATTTCCAGCAACGACCGTCGCAGTGACCGGGACCAATGGCAAGACCTCGACCGTCGAGTTGACGCGGCAGCTGTGGCGAATTGCTGGCTTTCATGCTGCAAGCATCGGGACCCTGGGCGTGACGACCGGCGAGGACCGGGTCACCACGGGGCTGACGACGCCCGATATCGTGACCTTTCTGTCGAACATGGCTGGTTTGCAGCGCGAGGGCGTCACCCACGCCAGCTTTGAGGCGTCGAGCCATGGTCTGGCCCAGTATCGAACCGAAGGCTTGCCAGTTCGCGCCGCGGCGTTCACCAACCTCAGCCGCGATCATCTTGATTATCACCAGACAATGCAGGCCTATCTCGCTGCCAAGTTGCGGCTGTTCACCGAGGTTTTGGACAGCGATGGCACTGCCGTGGTGTGGGCCGATGACCCGGCCTCCGCCGAAGTGCTGGCGATTGCAGCCCGGCGTGGCTTGCGCACCATCACAGTCGGCCAAAGCGGTGCCGATCTGAAACTGCTGTCACGAACTTCGACTGCACTCGGTCAAACGGTTGACCTTGAAGCGTTTGGCAGGGCGGCACGGATCAACCTGCCGCTGATTGGAGCCTATCAGGCCGCCAATGTGCTGTGCGCAGTCGGGCTGGTGATCGCAACCGGCGGTGACCCGGCTGCCACGCTGGCCAATGCTGCGCGCCTGCAGGGTGTGCGCGGGCGGCTGGAGCGGGCGACACTGACCCGGTCGGGTGCGGCGGTGTATGTCGATTATGCGCATACGCCAGACGGTTTGCGCGCCGCGATTGAGGCGCTGCGGCCGCACACCAAGGGGATGTTGCGCGTCGTCTTCGGGGCTGGTGGTGACCGGGATACTGGCAAGCGACCCGAAATGGGAAAAATTGCCGTCGACCTTGCGGATACGGCCTATGTCACCGACGACAATCCGCGCAGCGAAGACCCGGCGCTGATCCGGGCCGCGATCATGACAGGGGCACCCGGTGCTGTGGAAATTGGTGGGCGGCGGGAGGCGATTGCCGAGGCGATTGCGGCAGCCGGGCCGGACGATGTCGTTCTGATTGCTGGCAAGGGTCATGAACAGGGTCAGATTGTTGGCGACCGCGTGTTGCCATTCGACGACGTCACCGTGGCGCGGGAATGTGCGGCGTGAGGCCGCTTTGGACCTCGGACGAAATCGCTGCGGCGGTCGGCGGGCAGAGCGTCGGGGCGTTCAGTGCAAGTGGCGTGACGTTCGATTCGCGTGAAGTCATCGGGGGGGAGTTGTTTATCGCGTTGCGTGGCGAGGAAACCGACGGGCACCGCTTTGTCGAGATGGCCTGCAAGCGAGGGGCTGCGGGCTGTCTGGTCAGCGAACCGGTCGCGGGCATGTATGTAGGCGTTGCGGACACGACGGCTGCGCTTGAAGCGTTGGGGAACGCCTCGCGCAGCCGGAGTGCCGCAAAGATCATCGGTGTAACGGGCAGCGTGGGCAAAACCGGCGTTAAAGAGGCGTTGCGGCTGGCGCTTGATCGGTATGCGCCGCAGCGGACCCACGCTTCGGTCAAATCCTATAACAATCATACCGGTGTGCCGTTGTCATTGGCCCGGATGCCAGCCGACAGCCGATTTGGCGTGTTTGAAATGGGGATGAACCATGCCGGCGAATTGGCGACCCTGACGCGTATGGTTCGCCCTCATGTGGCAGTCGTGACCTGGGTTGCCAGCGCGCACCGGGAGTTTTTCGACACTGAGGAAGCCATCGCCGACGCCAAGGGCGAAATTTTCGCCGGGCTGGAGCCGGGTGGGGTCGCGGTGATCCCTTATGATAGCCCCCATCGGGATCGACTGGTTGACGCAGCCCGTACCTATGCTGCCCGGACCCTGACCTTCGGCGAGGGCGACGGGGCCGAAGTCCGCGCGCTGCGCTATGCGCTACATCCTGATTGCACGACGGTGACAGCCCAGGTTGGCGAAGACTTGCTGACCTACAAGGTCGGAATGGCTGGGCGGCATTGGCTGAACAATTCGCTTGCGGTGCTGGCAGCGGTTCAGGCGGCGGGCGGCGACCTTGCGATGGCCGGCCTCGCATTGGCCGAGCTCAAGGATTTGCCGGGACGTGGTCGCCGGGTCCGCGTTGACCGCGAGCGCGGTCAGGCGGTGGTGATTGACGAAAGCTACAACGCCAATCCAGCCTCGATGAAGGCAGCGCTCGCGGTGTTGCGCGATGTCGCGATGTCTGGCGCGGGCCAGCGGATTGCGGTGTTGGGAAGCATGCGGGAATTGGGGCATTTGTCCGATGATTTTCACGCCGCCCTCGCCCCCGATGTGATTGCGGCCAACGTTCGCCACCTGATATTGGTCGGACGCGAGATTGAGCCGCTTGGAGATGCCCTGCGCAAGCAGTTGCGGGTCGAGACTGTTGCTGATGCCGGTGCCGCCATCGCGGCGGTCGACCGTGTCCTGGCGGCCGACGATGTCGTGCTGGTCAAGGGATCGAACAGCGTCGGGCTGAGCAAGCTCGTCGCACATCTGA
Source organism: Sphingosinicellaceae bacterium (assembly GCA_043759675.1). Classification (GTDB taxonomy): domain Bacteria; phylum Pseudomonadota; class Alphaproteobacteria; order Sphingomonadales; family Sphingomonadaceae; genus JADCGM01. The sequence goes on along the minus strand of JAYVLC010000314.1, from coordinate 1,985 downwards.
CCGGGGGGGAAGCCTGATGCTGTTCCAAATCGCGCAGTTTTTCGAGTTTGAGAGCGTGCTGCGCCTGATCCGCTACCTGAGCTTTCGGTCCGGGGCAGCGATGATGACGGCCTTGTTCATCGGGCTGATCATCGGGCCGCGCATGATCGACTGGCTGCGCTCCAAACAGGGCAAGGGCCAGCCGATCCGCGAGGATGGGCCCGCCTCCCACCTGCTAACAAAGCGCGGCACGCCGACAATGGGCGGGCTGATGATCCTGTTGTCACTGACGATTTCCAGCCTAGTCTGGATGGACCTTGCCAATCCGTTTGTCTGGATATGTCTGTTCGTCACGTTGTCGTTCGGGTTGATCGGCTTCCTCGACGACTATGCCAAGGTGACCAAGGCGACCAACAAAGGGTTGAGCGGGCGAACCAGACTGGCGCTTGAATTTCTGATCGGAGGTGCCGCAGTTTACGCGGTGTCGCAGGTCACCGGGACAACGCTTTACCTGCCGTTTTTCAAGAGTGGCGGGATTGAGATGGGCTGGGCCTATGTTGGGTTCGGGGCCTTCATCATCGCCGGATTTGGCAATGCGGTAAACCTGACCGACGGTCTGGACGGCCTGGCCACGATGCCGGTGATCATTGCGGCGGTGACCTTCGGCGTCATCGCCTACCTCGTTGGCAACATCAAATTCGCTGGGTATTTGCAGATTCACTATGTCGCCGGGTCAGGCGAGTTGGCGGTATTTTGCGGGGCGCTGATCGGAGCCGGGCTTGGCTTCCTTTGGTACAATGCGCCACCGGCAGCCGTGTTCATGGGCGATACCGGCAGCCTTGCCCTTGGTGGCGCGCTCGGGTCGATTGCGGTCGTCACCAATCATGAAATCGTGTTGCTGATTGTTGGCGGACTATTCGTTCTTGAGACCGTCAGCGTCATCGTTCAGGTGATCAGCTTCAAGACGACCGGCAAGCGCGTCTTCAAAATGGCACCGATCCATCACCACTTCGAGGCCTTGGGCTGGTCTGAGTCGACCATTGTTATCAGGTTCTGGATTGTCAGCATCGTGCTCGCCCTGAGCGGCCTTGCGACGTTGAAACTCAGGTGATCACCGCGCGCGCCTTTGCCGGGAAACATTATGGTGTCCTCGGGTTGGCGCGCAGCGGCTTGTCGGTGGTCGCGTCGCTTGCGGCGGGCGGTGCGACAGTTGTGGCCTGGGACGACAACGAGGTGGCCCGGGCAGCCGTAACAACACCGGGCGTCGCGTTCGCCGACCTGAACAGGACCACCCTTGGCGGGTTTGATGCGCTGGTCGTCTCCCCCGGCGTCCCGCTCAATACCCATCCGCTAGCCAAACGGGCAGCCGAGGCCGGCGTCCCGGTGATCGGGGACATCGAGCTGTTCGCGCAGGCCCGCGCCGAACTGCCGCTGCACAAGGTGGTCGGGATCACCGGCACCAACGGCAAGTCGACGACGACCGCGCTGATCCATCATTTGCTGGCGACAGCTGGCATCCCGGCGCGGCTGGGCGGGAACATCGGACTGCCGATCCTGGGCCAGGAGCCACTGGCCGCGGGCGGCGTCTATGTGCTTGAGCTGTCGTCCTTCCAGATTGACCTGACCCAGTCTCTGGATTGTGACGTGGTCGTGGTGCTGAATATCACGCCCGATCACCTTGACCGCTACGACGGGTTTGATGGCTATGCCGCGTCGAAGGAACGGCTGCTGACCATGCAGTCGGGCGGGCGTGTTGCGATCATCTCGCTCGAAAGCCAGGCGAGCCGGACGCTGGCCGCTGGTCGCCCCCATGCAATCGGCATCGCAGCCGCTGACATCAACGACCAGTCGGCCTGGCCGACGCTGCAGGGCCCGCACAACGCCGAAAATGTGGCCGCAGCCTGTGCGGCAGCGCTGCACCTTGGCGTGTCCCCGGCAGCAATAGCCGAGGGGCTGAGGACCTATCCCGGGCTGCCGCACCGCATGGAGCGGATCGCGACCCGGCG
>JAYVLC010000313.1:0-9929 GCA_043759675.1 Sphingosinicellaceae bacterium | reverse complement strand
CGCGTCGTCGAGATGGCGGAACTGGGATTTGGAGCGGACTAGGATTTCACGGAACCGGAGTTGCCGCGCACCGCAACGGCAGCTCCCGACATTATCAAGCGGCGAAACCATATTGGGGACGAACATGAACGGACATTTCAAGACGATATTGCGCACCAGCGCCGCGATGGCGGCCTTCGGGCTGGCAGCGGCAGCCTTTGCCCAGGAAGCTGCGCCGGCACAGACCGCAGCTGCCACAGCCGATGAGCCATCCGAGATTGTCGTCACCGCCCAGAAACGGACCGAGCGCCTTCAGGACGTGCCGATCGCTGTCTCGGTCATTTCGGGTGATGCGATTGCCAACCAGGGCGGCGTCAATATCGAGAACGTCCAGTATCTTGTGCCGTCGCTGAACTTCCGCAAGTCGGGGACGACGCTCAATCAGTTCCTGTATCTGCGCGGGATCGGGACGGCCAACTTCTCGATCGCGGCTGAACCATCGGTATCGACCGTGCTCGACGGCGTCGTGCTGGCCAATGCCGGTGAAGCCTTTGGTGATCTGGTTGACGTTGAGCGGATCGAAGTGCTGCGCGGACCGCAGGGCACGCTGTTCGGCAAGAACGCCTCGGCCGGTGTGATCAACATCGTGTCGAAGCGCCCGTCCGATGTCCTCGGGGGTTATGGCGAGGGCGGCTATTTCTTTGACAATGGCAATGAATATCGGGTGCGCGGCGTCGTCAACCTTCCGCTGTCGCCGTCGATCCGCAGCCGGTTGACCGGATTCTACGGCAAATATGACGGAAATATCCGCAACATCGCGCCGAACGTAAATGACCGGGTCAACGGCTATGAACATTATGGTGCGCGGGCCGTGGTCGAGGCCGATGCGTCCGATAAGCTGACCTTCAAGTTCATCGCAGATTATCGTCATTCGGACGACGAATGCTGCGCTGAAGTTCTTGGAACGCTGCCAACCAACCTTGCCGCCCAGGCTTTGCCGGCCAGCAGCTTTGCCCGGCAGCGTTCACGGACGATTGCCCAGAATCTGGTGACCGCGACGAAGGAGGAGAGCTGGGGCGTCTCGATGGAAGCCAATTACGACGTTGGCGCGGCCGGGACGGTCACGTCGATCACCTCGTACCGCAATTGGGACAATACCGAGATCCGCGACGGCGACTTCCTGCCGGCAGCCTATATCGGCATCACCCAGCTGCATGACGTTGGACCGCAGACGTCGAAGACCTACACGCAGGAGCTGCGGCTGACGTCGCCGTCGGGCCAGTTTTTCGAATATGTTCTGGGCGCCTATTATTCGCATGCCGATAACGAGCGGACGTTCACGCGCAACGACATCGTGTGCGCCGCGCTCGGTGCAGCCCCTGCAACACTGACGCCGTGTACCAGCCCACTTGCTGCGCCGTCGACGTTCCCGTCGGGAACGGCAACATTCGGTTCGACGTTCAAGAATTCTGCGCTGTTTGGTCAGGCAACTGTGAACATCTCCGACGCGCTCCGTCTCATCGGCGGGTTGCGCTATACCCATGACGAGCTGGACGTGTTCCACAAGCGCGTCACGACGCTTGCCGGCCCCGGCATCAACGGCAATTTTGATGCGGGCGTGTTCAACAATGGCGCGATCAATCCGGCAACTGGTGCCTTCATCCCCGGCGTATCGAATGGCATTCCGTTCGCCGCCAGCAATTCGAAGGACAATGTCTCGGGCCGGGTCGGCGTCCAGTATGACATGACCCCGAGCAGCACGCTCTATGGGACCTACGCACGCGGCTACAAGGGGCCGGCCTACAATATCTTCTTCAACATGACCGCCACCAGCACCAATCTGATCGCGGCAGAGACCGCCGACAGTTTTGAGTTGGGGCTGAAGAACACGCTTGCCGGCGGAAAGGTCGTCCTGAATATCGCGGCCTATTATGCCAAGTACGATAATTTCCAGGCGAACAACCCGGATCTGGTGGCGGGTGTCGTGACCACCCGGCTGACCAACGCCGGGACGGTTTCGACGCGCGGGATCGAAGTCGATGTCATTGCCCGGCCATCACCAACGATGACAATCTCGGGTGGGCTTGCGTATACCGTTGCGCGTATCGACAATTTCCGTGTTGCACCCGGGGCAGCGGCGACCACGCTGATCCCATCGGGTACGCCGCTGACCAGCGCGCCAAAGCTGAAAGTTAGCGTCAATGGCGACAAGCGTTTTGTCACCGGACGGTCGTTTGACTTCGGGCTTGGCGGGTCATTCTCCTACACCGGGGAGCAGCTGTCGCAACTGTCCGCTGATCCGGTGGTTCGGCTTGCTGCCACCATCCCGAACTATTCGCTGACCGATGTGCAGGCATCGATCATCGACAAGGATGACCGCTGGAAGCTGACGGCGATCGTGCGCAACCTGTTCGACCGTCCGGTGGCAGCCGCGATCCAGAATGGCGGACCCGGCGGTAGCTATCGCTACCAGATCCCGCGTGAGGCAGATCGCTATTACGGCATCACCCTGCGCGTGAACTTCGGCGGGTAAATATTGCCCTGATCGGCGGCCCGAGGTGCAAGCCATGGGCCGCCGGCACCGACGTCATATTTTGGGGCGCGGAAGCCTTGGTGTGCGCGGCCCGGGCTTGCCGGCCTGCTTCAGCGCAATCGCCCGGTTATGCTTCGCATTTGCCACCTGTTCCTGCAGGGCGGGGGCGGGGCTGGTGCCGAAGCGGGCGATCAGATCGTCATAGACGGCAATCGCGTCGGCGCTGCGGTCGAGCGTGCCGAGCGTGATGCCCTTGTTGCAAAGCGCATTTGCCAACCGGAATGAGTCGGCAGCCGTCGCGGTATTGGCCAGCAGCGCCACGATTTCGTCAAACGTCGCCAATGCTTCGGGCAGTCGGTCAGAATAGAATTCGGCTGCGGACCGTGCAGCGAGGGCGTCGGCCCGTTGATCGTCGGTTTCGGCGAGTGGCAACGCGGATTCGATGAACACCGAGGCGGCGTTCAGGTCCCTGACCTCGCCCGCGAGCGCCGTGTTAGCGTTAGCCATCCAGAACGCAAAGTCCGGGGTGAAGGGGGAGGAAATTTCAACACCGGTGGCGGTGGGGGCAGGTGCGGGCGGAGTTGCGAGCGCGGTCTGATCGACCGGCTTCAAATGTCGGGCGAGCCATTCGGCAAGGAGGTCGCCAACCTGGTCAGCAAACCCAGCAACGTCATCAAATTGGCCACACAGATGGGTTTTGTCCGTGAAAATCCGTTTGCGAAATGCGAGGACTTTTTTAAGCTGCTCGTCCGGGTTTTTCATCCGGGTTTCAGGCACGGCCTTGAAGTAGAGCGGCATATGGCGGATGTTCGCTGACTTGTAGAGGCCTTGGGCAATTTCCCATTCTTCTTCGGTGCCGACCTTGGAGCCGTTGCCGGTCGGTGATCCCCAGCGGTCGTGGAAGACAAAGACAGCATAGTCGCAGGATTCGAGGACTTCGTTGATCGTTGCCTGCGGGCGTCCGGCACTGGGTAACATGTCCTCCCAGCCGGTGGGTTCGAACATCAGGCCGTGATGCTTGCTATTGATTTTGTTGAACTTATGCAGCGTGTCCCGGAACGCTTTCCGTTCAGCCTCTAGCCCACCCGGCGAGCCGATGAACACACGATATTGGGTGATGTTCCTTGGCATGTGGCGGAATGGTTCCAAGTATTGCGATGACGGGCGGTGCGGATTGTGACCGGTCTTGGGCGCGCTGGCTAGTGGCCTTGCGGTGGGCGCGATCGTCAGGCCCCTGGGCGTTTTTGTTGGGCTTGCGCTTTCAGCGCTTCGCGGCGGCTTGTGCCGCCGTCACCAGCGGGCTCGACAGGCCCCCGGCCTGTCGTGGTCGGCTTGCGCTTTCAGCGCTTCGCGGCGGCTTGTGCCGCCGTCACCTCCCGCCAGAATGTGCCCCCGGCACATTCCGAGTCGGGTGGTGACCCCTACGGGAATCGAACCCGTGTTTTCGCCGTGAGAGGGCGACGTCCTGGACCGCTAGACGAAGGGGCCGTTGCGGAGCGCGGGAGGTATGCGGCGAGGGTGGTTTCGTCAAGGAAAATGACCCTGCATAACCAATGACGCGTTTTTCGCTTGACAAGCGTCACGCTGTTGAGTACAAAACAGGAACGATGACGAATTGCGGCCGGGAAGCATTGCTTGCCCGGCCGTTTCTTTTGGGGAGGATGCGATGGCAAAGCCAATTGGCAAGGTCGTTGCTGCAACCAACGGCCCGCAAAAGCGCCTGACGCTGGAGCTGCGGGCGATTTTCCTCGACGGGCTGGCGACGACAGGTGTGGTGGTGAAGGCGGCACGGGTCATCGGGCGATCGACGGCCTGCTGCTACAATCTGCGGCAACGCGATGCCGGTTTTGCGGCGCAATGGCAGCAGGCGCTCGACCAATATAGCGACACACTGCGCGCCATCGCGATTGAGCGGGCGGTGAAGGGCGTCACCAAGACAATCTATCATCTGGGCAAACCGGTTGGGACCCAGCGGGAGTATTCGGACAGGCTGCTGATGTTCCTGCTGGAAAGGCATCCGCCGACGGCAGCCCCCGCCGAGCGGGCCGCCGCATCGGAGAAGGCGGCGGAAGCCGAGGCCGATGCACAGGCGTTGACCGCGAAGATTGATGCCGCGCTGGCCGGGCGGGTCGCGCCATGACGGCGGCAGACGATTCCGCCAGTATGCGCCTTGGCAGCTGCGATGCAGCCCTGGTGGCAGGATGGCGCAAAGCCTTGGGCGAGGCGCGGTTTTCTGCCGCTATCGGGCATTGGCATTTCACCCGGCGGTCGGCGCAGGTTGAACCGGCAGGCCATTGGGATACCTGGCTGGTGATGGCCGGTCGCGGATTTGGCAAGACACGCACTGGGGCGCAGTGGGTTGAGAGCGTCGGAAAAAGGTGGCCGCGCGCACGGATCGCGCTGATCGCGCCGACACATCATGACGCACGGTCGGTGATGCTGGAGGGCGAAAGCGGGATATTGGCGGTGACGCCATCAGAGGAAATCCGCAGTTACTCGCCATCGAAACGACAATTGATCTGGATGAATGGCGCGCGGGTTGACTGGTTTTCCGCCGAGGAGCCGGAGGCGCTGCGCGGGCCGCAGTTTCATTTTGCGTGGGGCGATGAAGTGGCGCGCTGGGTCGATGGCCCCAAGGTCTGGATGAACCTGCGACTGGCGCTGCGGCGCGGCAGCCGGCCGCGCGCCGTGCTGACCACGACGCCAAGGCCAGTGCCGCTGATCCGGGCGCTGCTCGGTGATCCGAACGTGACCGTGACGCGCGGGCGCACGACCGACAATGCCGCGCATTTGCCGGCGGCGTTTATCGAGGCGGTGACCGGGGCCTATGGCGGGACGCGCCTGGGGCGGCAGGAACTGGACGGCGAGCTGATCGAGGAGGTCGCCGGCGCATTGTGGACGCGGGAGATGCTGGAGCGATGCCGGGTTGCAGTCGGCCCCTCTCCCCGCTCGCCGTTCGGCGAGTCGCCCTCCCCCTGTGAGGGGGAGGGATTGGGGCAACCCTCGCCCCGCTGGGGAGAGCGCGACTGCGCACCAGCGCAGCGGGGAGAGCGGCAGCAGTGGCGACGGGTGGTGATCGGGGTGGATCCGCCGGCGTCGGTCGGCGGCGATGCTTGCGGGATTGTGGTGGTGGCACTGGGTGAGGACGGGCGCGGCCATGTGCTGGCGGATTGTTCGGTGAGTGGGCGTTCGCCGGAAGGCTGGGCACGCGCTGTTGTGTCAGCAGCCGAGGCCTACGGCGCCGACCGTGTGATCGCCGAGGCGAACAATGGCGGCGATATGGTGGTCAGCGTGCTGCGGTCAATTGAGGCGGCGCTGCCGGTCAGAAAGGTCCATGCATCGCGCGGGAAAGTGGCGCGGGCCGAGCCGGTTGCCAGCCTGTACGCCGGTGGCCGGGTCGTCCACCTCGGGGTGTTCCCGGCGCTGGAGGACGAGATGTGCGGGATGGTGGCGGGGGGTGGCTATGAAGGGCCAGGCCGGTCACCCGACCGCGCCGATGCGCTGGTCTGGGCGCTGACCGAATTGATGCTTGGGGCCGCGGTCAAGGGCCCGCGGATCCGGGTGATATAGCGATGTGGTGAGCAGGGTAGTGGCACCGCAGGCTGGGTCGAATCAGCGCTGCGGTGCCGATCTGCGCACTGCGCAGACCAAGAGATGACCCTTGGCCGCGCATTAACCATGTTTCGGCGAAAAGGCTACATTTTTGTAACAACATGCGGTGATCCGGGGGTGCGACAAATGCGCCGATCCCAGCGCAGCCGCAGCAGTTTTTTACGACAATCCTGAAAGGCCAAATCATGAACTTTCGCTGGTTCGGGACGAAAGCGCGCGCGCCGCGTCTGGCGCGCTGGAGCGGTGGCGTCTGGTCATCAGGTGAGCCGCCGCAGGGCTATGAGGCGCAGGTGCGCAGCAGCTATCTGGGCAATCCGGTGGCGCAGCGGGCGGTGCGGCTGGTCGCCGAAAGCGCCGGGAGTGCGCCGTTGATTGGTGATGCTGCGGCCTTGCGGTTGCTGGCGCGGCCCAATCCGGGGCAGGCAGGCGTTGATTTCATCGAAGCGCTGGCGACGGCGCTGCTGCTGCATGGCAATGGCTTTGTGACCGGTGACGGGCTGGCGCTGCACCTGCTGCGGCCCGAACGCATCAGCATCGAGGCCGGGAGTGACGGCTGGCCCGCTGCCTATGTGTACCGGGCAGGGGCAGCGGTGACACGATTTGCGCCCGAGCAGGTGCTGCACGTGAAGGCCTTTCACCCGCTCGATGACCATTTCGGGTTGGGGTGCCTTGGGGCAGCGGCGGGGGCGGTGGCGCTGCACAATGCCGCGTCGAAGTGGAACCGGGCGTTGATGGACAATGCGGCGCGACCGTCCGGGGCGCTGGTGTTTGGTGGCGGCGATGAGAGCTGGATGTCGGGCGAACAGTTTGACCGGATGCGCGCCGAAATGGATGCGCAATTTGCCGGCGCCGCCAATGCCGGCCGCCCGATGCTGCTGGAGGGCGGGCTGAAGTGGCAGCCGATGTCGCTGACGCCGGCGGAATTGGATTTTGTTGGCGCCAAGGAAGCAGCCGCGCGGGAGATCGCGCTGGCGTTCGGGGTGCCGCCGATGCTGCTCGGGCTTCCCGGGGACAATAGCTATGCCAATTATTCGGAGGCGAACCGGGCGCTGTGGCGGCTGACGGTGCTGCCATTGCTTGGCAAAATCCTGAGCGGGCTGAGCGCATTCTTGGGCGGCGTGGTCGATGTCGACCGGGACAAGGTGCCATCGCTGAGCGAGGACCGGGCGCGGCTGTGGGCGCAGGTGACGGCAGCGGATTTCCTGAGTGCGGACGAGAAGCGGGCGATGGTGGGGTTGTGACTTCATCTTGAGGTCCGGGGTTTCACCCTCACCCGCTCAGCACAGCTGAGTCGACCTCTCCCCTCGAGGGAGAGGGGAAGGAGTAATTATGACAATTGATGAAAGTGCGATGCTGGGGCGGCTGGTGGCGCAGGCGCAAGGGGCGGGCGCGGATCTGGCGACGCTTCGGGCGGTGGTCGAGGAAGCGAGCGAGGCGGGTGCGGCGCGGGCGCTGCGGCGGCTTGGCCTTGAGGACGGCGCTGCCGGTGCCGACATTGGCGAGCTGCGGGAGCTGTTGTCGGCGTGGCGCGATGCCAAGCGCACGGCGCGCAACGCCGTGCTGACCTGGGTGATCCGGCTGTGCCTGGCGGCGCTGATGGGCTGGATGGCGATGAAGCTCGGGTTTGCCAGGCTGCTGACCGGGATTTGACGCTGGCTCAGCCAGGCATCGTCATTCCCGCGCAAGCGGGAACCCAGCCCTGAGCCAACAACGTGCGAGCTTTTGCTCGCGCTGCATTGAAGCGTGCTGGGTCCCCGCCTGCGCGGGGATGACGGGGCGTTTTGCGAAAAGAGGGAAACAACCATGACCATTCGGATCGCCGGGTACGCCGCTGTGTTCGACGTGCCTGACAAGGGGCGTGACGTGGTGCGGCGCGGCGCGTTTGAGCGCGTTCAGGCCGGTGCACCCCTGCTTTGGCAACATGACGCAACCCGGCCAATCGGACGGGTCGAAACCGTGAACGAAGATGGGCGCGGGCTGCGGGTGATCGCCAGCGTGACCGCCGGAACGCAGGCCGGGGACGAGGCGGTGGCGTTGCTGAAATCCGGCGCAATCGACGGGATGAGTTTTGGATACCGGGTGCGGCGGTCGCGCCCCGGGCGGGGCGGTGTTCGCGAACTGCTCGATGTCGAGCTGATCGAGGTGTCGCTGGTGACCTTTCCGATGCAGCCGCTGGCTCGGGTGCTCGGTGTGGCGTGATTTTGGGCGTGAATTTCAGGGCGAGAAGAGGAGACGGGCGTGAAGTATGAAATCAAGGCAGACGTGTTGGAGAGCGTGTTTGAGGCACAGGTCGCCGATCCGGTGGCCGAGCTGAAGGCCGAAGTTGCCGCGCTGCGGGAGCGGATGGTGAAAGCCGGACGACCACCGGCGGGGGCAACCGAGACAGGCGGCGAGGAACGCAAGGCGTTCGTCGAGGGCTATCTGCGGCGCGGATCGCTGGCCGGTGTTGAAGTGAAGGGCCTGAATGCCAGCACACCGTCGGACGGCGGGCTGGCGGTGCCCGAGGCTCTGGATCGGATGATCGCCGCCACGCTGAAGGATATTTCACCAATCCGCCGGATTGCCAATGTGGTGACGGTTGGCCAGGCGAATTATCGCAAGCTGATTACCACCGGTGCAGCGGTCTCAGGCTGGGTGGCCGAGACGGCAGGGCGGCCTGAAACCGACACGCCGGACTTTGTTGAAATCGCACCGCCAACCGGCGAGCTTTATGCCAATCCGGCGGCAAGCCAGGCGATGATCGACGATGCGATGTTCGACGTCGAAGGCTGGTTGGCCGCTGAAATCAGCGGCGAATTCGCCCGGGCCGAAGGGGCGGCGTTTGTGACCGGCAGCGGGGTCAACCGCCCACGCGGGTTCCTGTCTTATCCAACGAGTTCGGCGCTTGATAGCGTGCGGGCGTTCGGGACGTTGCAGCATCAGTCGACGGGCGTCAGCGGCGCGTTCGGAGCCGATGCCGGGTCGCAGCTGATCGATTTCGTCCATGCGCTGCGGCCGGCCTATCGGCAGGGTGCAAGCTTTGTGATGAATAGCAAGACGCTGGCGACGATCCGCAAGCTGAAGGACGGCGACGGGAATTTTCTGTGGCGTCCAGGCCTTGGTGAAGGGCAGCCGCAGGCGTTGCTTGGCTATCCGGTGGTTGAGGCCGAGGATATGCCCGATATCGCAGCCGACGCGCTGGCGGTGGCGTTCGGCAACTTCCGGGCCGGCTATGTGATCGCCGAGGCAGCGGCGACGCGGATCCTGCGTGATCCGTTCAGCAACAAGCCGTTCGTCCACTTTTACGCGACCAAGCGGGTCGGTGGCGCGGTGGTCGACAGCCAGGCGATCAAATTGCTCAAGTTCGGGGTTTAAGCCCCTCTCCCCGCTTGGCCTTTGGCCAGGTCGCCCTCTCCCCGGTGGGGAGAGGGTCAGGGGCGGTTTGATGTGAGGAGGTGTCGATGGCTTCGTTTTCCGACGATTTCACCGGCACCAACGGCGCTGTGCTACGGCTGCGCGGTGGCTGGAGCTTTTCCGGGAGTGCGACGTTCCAGGACCGCGCCACGATATCGAACAACCGGGTCAAATGCGGCGGGCTTGGCGGGGCCAGCGCGCACTATGGCTATGTCCGCGATATTGGCGATACGCAGCAGTTTGTTGAGGCAAAATTCCTGCGCAACGGCGCGACGGGCTGCTGCCTCTATGCCCGGTGGACCAACGAGAGCAATTTCATCGGTGTCCGCAACAACGGGACCAATGTCGAACTGATCAAGCGCGTCGCCGGAACGATCACGTCGGTGGTCAGCATCGCGGCCGGGCTGGCAGT
>JAYVLC010000312.1:0-8434 GCA_043759675.1 Sphingosinicellaceae bacterium | reverse complement strand
GGTGACTGGCCGGGGCTGGAGTTGTTCGCCCCGGCCCGACCGCACAAGGGGCGGCATGGCTCGATCCGGCTGGCGTTCGAGGCGGCAGCAGACGCCGCGCTGGCGGCCAAGCAACGCGCGCCAGCGGCCTAGGACATGGCCGTCGGCGTAACCGAATCCACCCTGCTGCGCGATGCGGTGGTCTATCTCGCTGCAGCTGTGGTCATCGTGCCGCTGTTCGCGCGGATGAAACTCGGCGCCGTGCTCGGCTATCTCGCGGCCGGGATTTTGATCGGGCCGTCGGTGCTCGGGCTGGTTGCCAACCCCCAATCAACGCTGGGTTTTGCAGAATTTGGCATCGTCATGCTGCTGTTCGTGATCGGCCTCGAACTGCGACCGAGCCGGTTGTGGCAGCTGCGGCACGACATTTTCGGGCTGGGGCTGTTGCAGGTCACCGTCTGCGGGCTCGCGATCACCGGCCTGTTGCTGGCGATCACCGGCCTCACCTGGCAGGCGGCGCTCGTCGTAGGCCTGCCGCTGGCGCTGTCCTCGACCGCGCTGGTCGTGCAACTGCTTGAGGAGCGCGAGGAACTGAACACCCCGATGGGGGAGCGCAGCTTTGCGATCCTGCTGTTTCAGGACCTTGCCATCGTGCCGCTGCTGACCATCGTTGCCGCACTATCGCGCGTACCCGATCCCGATGCTGTCGCGGGCTGGATGCAGGCGTTGCTGACGGCAGGGGCGATCATCGGGCTGGCGCTTGCAGGCCGGTATCTGATGAACCCGCTGTTCCGGGTGATCGGCGAGCTTGGCGCGCGGGAGGCCTTTGTGGTGGCGGCGCTATTCACCGTGCTCGGTGCGGCGTTCGTCATGCAAAGCCTTGGCCTGTCGATGGCGCTGGGCGCGTTCGTGGCGGGCGTGATGCTGGCGGAATCGCCGTACCGGCATGAGCTGGAGGCGGATATCGAGCCATTCCGCGGGCTGTTGCTCGGGCTGTTCTTTGTCTCGGTCGGCATGACGCTCGACTTGACGGTGTTGCGCGATCAGGCGGGCCTAGTGTTCCTGATCGTGATCGCGGTGATGGCCGTGAAAACCATCATCATTGCACTGCTGGCCCGACTGTTCGGGACGCCGCTCGCCAGTGCACTGCCGATGGGGCTGCTGCTGGCCCAGGGCGGCGAATTCGGCTTTGTGTTGTTCGGTGCGGCCCAGCGCGGCTTGCTGCTCAGCCCGGACGCCGCCAGCCTGTTTGGCGCGGTGGTGACCGTCTCAATGGCCCTGACTCCGATCATCATCAAGGTCGCCGCCGTCCTGCATGTCGAGGACCGGCAGGCGCTGCCCGACGGGCCGGAGGTTGCCGACAATGTCCACAAGGTCATCGTCGTTGGCTATGGCCGGTTCGGGCACACGGTCAGCCAGATGCTGGCGGCGCGCGGCATTTCGGTGACGCTGATCGACACCAAGCCGGCGCAGATCGAGGCGACCGGGCGCTTTGGTGTCAAAGTCTATTACGGGGACGGCGCACGCATCGACGTTCTGCGCGCCGCAGGGGCCGAAACCGCCCGCATGATCATCTACGCCGCCGACGGACAATGGCTCAACCGCGCCAGCATTGCGCCGGTCCGCGCTGCCTTCCCGCACTTGAAACTGCTGGCCCGCGCGTTTGACCGGCGGCACTGGCTCGAGTTGAAACAGGCCGACATCGAGACCGTGGTCCGCGAGGTGTTCGACAGCGCCGTGGTGCTCGGGCGGGTGGCTTTGTCCGACCTCGGCACCCCGGACCCGGTGATCGATGCCATCGAAGCCGAATTCCGCCGCCGCGACGCCGAGCGCCTGTCGGCGCAATTGACCAGCGGCGACCCGATGGCCGGTCGCGAAAGCTTCTTCCGCCCCGACAGCCCGATGGATATTTCAGGCCTCGGCGAAATCCCGTTCGTCGACGGCCCCGACGCGGCGCGACGTTAGGGTCTGTTTCAGCTCGGTTGAATCACAGACCCCCGCTCAGGATGAGCGGGCTCGGTGGGCATTTCCATTCAGCTGAAACAGACTCTAGGCGCCTTTCGATCCCGACGGATTATCGGCACGTCCCCGGCGTCGGCTTCCGGGGTAGCGGGCGGCCAGCGGCGACCCCGGTGGGCGCGCCATTCGCTATCGCGATCTGGCCGTTGACCACCACGGCCCGCATCCCCGTCGAAAGCAGGAACGGATTGGCATAGTCAGCGCGGGGTGCAAAGCTGTTCGGGTCGAAGGCGATCACGTCGGCAAACGCCCCGACCTTAAGGTGGCCGCGCCCAACAAGGCCAAACATCGCCGCCGTGACCGCCGTTGAACGGTCGATGAAGGCCCGAAGGTCGATAACCCGCTTGTCCTTCACATAGCTCGCATATTTGCGGGCGAACGAGCCATAATAGCGCGGATGCCCCAGCGACGCATCGGAGCTGGTCACCACCCACGGCCGCTGCATGAACGCGGCTATGTCATCCTCGCTCTGGTTGAAGGAGGCGATGCCCGCCTCGTTCTGCTTGAGGATCGCAATCGCGGCATCGATTGGATCGACGCCTTGCACCTTGGCGATGACTTCCAGGGTCTTGCCGATGGTGCCAGCGGAGCCAGAGGTGATCAGCAGCGATGCCGCACCACCGCGACGGCGCAGATTTTCGGCAATCTCCGGACGCATCCTGGCCATCGTTGGGGTGTCGACAAACCGCTTGAGCAGCGCCGCGCGCCCGCCGTCCTGCGCCCAGCGCGGGATCAGCGCCGCCGCCAGTGATGTGTGCGACGCGGACCAAGGATATTGGTCGGCGTGGACCACCTGACCCGCACGCTGCGCCGCCTCGATCATGGCGATGACCGCTGGGGCCTGCCCATGCACATCGACACCGAGCGCCTTGATATGGGCGATATGGACCGGGATACCCGCCTCCCGCCCGATCGTCAGCGCCTCCTCGATCGAGCTTTTCAGACCGATGGTGTAGGTCGATTCATCGCGGGGATGGGTGTCATAGACGCCGCCCTTCGCCGCCGCCGCCTTTGCCAGAGCCACAACTTCGCCAGTCTTGGCAAAGCTCTGCGGGGCGTAGAAGAGCCCGGTTGATAACCCAAGTGCCCCCTGACACATCGCATCCGAGACAAGGTCGGTCATCTGCGCAAGCTCGGCGGCGGTCGGCACTCTATCGGCTTCACCGATGACCTGGCGGCGCACTCCACCAAAGCCGACATAAGCCGCGTAATTGATGCCGACTCCTTCGGCAGCAGAACGACCAAGGGCGCGGGCAATGTCGGGGCCGCCATAACCGTCCACGCCGACAAAGGCCGTCGTCACACCTTGCATCAGGAACGGCAGCACCAGCCGTGCGGTCGGGTCACCCGACGCCAGTGCTTCATCGCTATGGGTGTGGGGATCGATGAACCCCGGCGCGACGATCAAGCCGGTCGCGTCGATCACCGTCTTCGCGCCGCCCGGAGCCTTGGGGCCGACATAGCTGATGCGATCACCACGGATCGCCACGTCGCCACGAAATGGTGCCGCGTTGCCGGGATAGATAGTACCGCTCTGGATCAGCACGTCCGCCACCGGCTCCTGTGCAATACCGGGCAATGACGCGACACCGGCTGTGATCACCACTGCGACGCTAGCCAAGACCGATTTGAACTTCACGGATCGGGTCATCTGGCGGCTCCTGTTCATGGGGCGGTAAGGTAATTCTAGTGGCGCGGCGCGGCTCCGGCTATACCCTCCTCCATGACCCAGTTTGACCTCACCGACGACCAGCGCGCGATCCAGGAGATGGCGCAGCGGTTCACCGCCGATGCGATCACCCCCCATGCTGCCGGCTGGGACGAGCGGCATGAATTTCCGCGTGACACGATCCGGCAGGCCGCCGAACTTGGCTTTGCGGCAATCTATGTCAGCGAGGCGTCTGGCGGCATCGGGCTCGGGCGGCTCGAATCGGCGCTGATCATGGAGGCGATGGCCTATGGCTGTCCGTCGACCAGCGCCTTCATTTCAATCCACAATATGGCCTCGTGGATGATCGACTGTTTCGGCAACGCAGCGGTCAAATCCAAATATCTGCCGCGCCTCGTCAGCATGGACCAGATTGCCAGTTACTGCCTGACCGAGCCGGGGTCGGGGTCCGACGCGGCGGCGCTCAAAACCCGTGCTGTCAGGGATGGCGGCGACTGGCTGGTGACCGGATCAAAGGCCTTCATCTCGGGCGCGGGGTTGAATGAAGTCTATGTGACGATGGTGCGGACCGGCGAACCCGGGCCGAAAGGCATCAGCTGTTTCGTCATCGAGAAAGACATGCCCGGCGTGTCGTTCGGGGCCAATGAGCGCAAGATGGGCTGGCGCAACCAGCCGACCGCGATCGTCAATCTCGACAATGTGCGGGTGCCAGCCGAAAATATGATCGGCGGCGAGGGTGACGGCTTCAAGATCGCGATGGCCGGGCTGGATGGCGGGCGGCTGAATATCGGGGCCTGTTCGCTTGGCGGGGCGCAGCGGGCGCTCGACGAGGCGCTGGCCTACACCCGGCAACGCAGTCAGTTCGGCAAGGCCATCGCCGACTTCCAGAACACCCAGTTCAAGCTCGCCGATATGGAAACCGAGCTGCAGGCCGCCCGGATGCTGCTCTACGCCGCCGCCGCCAAAGTCAGTGCGGGGGCCCCCGACAAAACCAAATTCTCGGCGATGGCCAAACGCTTTGCCACCGACACCGGCATGAGCGTCGTTGACCGCGCGCTGCAAATGTTCGGCGGCTATGGCTATCTCCAGGATTACCCGGTCGAAAAACTCTACCGTGACCTGCGCGTCCACCAGATATTGGAGGGGACGAACGAGATCATGCGCGTGGTGATTTCCCGCGAACTGATGCGGGGGGCGAATTAGGGAGTGGGCGCATAAAGCTGCCAGTCCGCTTCCGACTCCTTTGCGGACGTTCAGGACGATTGCCTTAGCTTCCCAAGCCTTGGCGTTTGATCGAGGTCGGTAAGGATTGCAATGCGGTTGCCCGCGGTGAAGGACGCATTGAGCGTCAGGCTAGAAACCGCATTTACGCGTTGAGCGTTGCCTTGCGCAGAGCCTAGCGGCCTCTATAGTCACGCGATGGCACCAACCCAACATCTGGCCGTGATAGCGAGGCGGCTGACGACCAGTAGTGCGATGAACCCGTCGCTGATGCTATGCCTGATGGTCACTCCACTTAGCTTCGCCGTCGGCTGCGCGCTATTCTATGCCCAAGCGATCACACCAGCCTACTTTTTCGTCTTCATCGGGTTCTCGCCCGTCGCAGTCTCGATCTGGCAGTTGGTAAAATTCACCAATAACGATGTCTCACGCCTCCAAGACGGCGAGCACAACGAAAACATGTTCAGGCTGAGTCAGGGCATCGGAGTTCGGGAAGGTGACACCTTCACCGAACGGCCCATCGCGGGCGAGTTGGTCGGCAATCCTGCGATCGAGGACCGGCGCGGTGAATAACTTTATCCTCACCTACAACCCCTTCGGACCCTTCCCGGGCGAAGCGCGCCTGCTCAATCACGTCCAGATCAACCGCTATATCGAACAGTATTATCAGCCCTATCCGGGCACCTACATCTTCAAGAGCAATGAAGGCGTCTCGAAACTTAACGATAGCTTCCGGGGGCTATTCGAAGTCACGCCATATATGGTCGTGATGTTCACGCCGACGCTCGCGGGTGGCGTATTGTCGAACGAAGCGTGGAACTGGATCAATACTGGTTGGGTACCACCCATACCACCGGCACCCCCGGCTAACGTGCTGGAGAATGCTCGGGCCGACTGGGCGAAGAAGAACCCCTAGAAGTTCATCGACCACGGCTCTAACGAGCAACCGGTAGCGTGAAGCGAGTGGCCGTCATGCCGATGCTCCACGCCAAAAGCTACCGAACCACTTCCCACCCAATTCTCGCCGCCCAGATCGTGTGTAGACCGCGGCGCATTTTATGGGTTCGCAGCCGAGGCCGAAACCAACCGGGCGCGTTCCTCAACTCCGCTCTTGATAAACAGAACTGGTGGACAATCCCTGCTTCGGCTTGGCATCATCGGCCACCGCTCATCCTGAGCCCATCGACTTCGCTCTCGACAAACCTAATCGAAGGACTCAACTGCCATGAACCAGCCCCGCCTTCTCCTCGCCCTCGCCGCGCTTAGCGGCCTGCTCGCGGTGGCCATCGGGGCGTTCGGGGCGCATGCGATCACCGATCCGCAGGCAAAGGACTGGATCCGCACCGGCACGATCTACGGCCTTGGCCATGCCGTGGCGGCCTATGCGGTGATGGAGCGGTCGCGCGGTGCGGCGTGGGCGATGACAATTGGTGCGCTGATATTCTCAGGGTCGCTGTATCTGATCGCGCTGACCGGCCAGCGCTGGCTCGGGATGATCGCGCCGGTTGGCGGGTTGCTGATGATGGGCGGCTGGGCGTGGTTGATCGTGTCGGAACTCCGCCGGACCTGACCGACCTGACGGGCTGGGCCTGCAATGCCCCAAATTCGCCCGCAAAGGCCTGCTGGAGCGCGAATCTGGAATTTCCGGTACGGAACATAGCAAGAACATTGTTCGCGCTCTGTGGAGCCTTTGCGGCGGTTTCTGGTGATGGCACCCAAATGGAGGCCAGAGTCCGGGAAGAGTTGATTGTGATGGCAAATATGCCTACACTCGCAGCTATGGGTCCCCGGTCGCTCCGCATTATTTCATGGGTCAAGGCAGCCAGAAAGGACTTCAGCGATTTCCCGAAGGGAGCGCAGGGCAAGGCATTCGAGGCGCTTTCAGTTATCGCCGATGGTAGTCTGCCCGATGTTGCAAAGCCACTGACTGGCCTCGGCAGCGGCGTTTGGGAACTGGCGATCAAGGAACGCGGCGATGCCTATCGCCTCGTTTACGCGCTCCAGATTGGCGAGGATATCTGGGTCGTTCATGCCTTCCAGAAGAAAGCGACCAAAGGGATTGCGACGCCGAAACACGAAATTGATCTGGTGCGTGACCGGATCAAGCGATTGAAGGAGATGCTCGGTGACTGACGGTGTCGATGAACTGGAACTGGTGCGTGGGTCGGGCAATATCTTTGCCGATTTCGGTGTGCCCGATGCGGAATTGCGCCAGTTCCGCGCGAGCCTTGCCGCCGAAATCATCAAGACTCTGGATGCGCAAGGCCTGACTGTGCGCGAAGCCGAAAAGCGAACGAACTTTTCCGCCGCCGACTTTTCGCGCATCCGGCAAGTGAAGCTGGAACGCTTTACCGTGGATCGGCTTATGCGCATCCTCGACCGGCTCAACTGCGATGTGCATGTGAAAATTTCGGTTGCACCACGGTCGCAGCCAACGCCGTCGCCATTGGCGGCTTGAGGATATCCTACCCTAATCCCGGAACCCCGGATTGACCCGGTCCAGCTTCCTGAGCAGCGCGGGTCAGTCCAGTCATTGGTTTACCGCACGCTCTCACCCCTAAAGTTATCCCATTTCGGGAAATATGACTTGATTCCCGAAACGGGAAATATTAGATACCCCCATGCGGCTGATATCGCGCAGCACCCTGGTGGCGTTCGGGGATCGGCATCCCACCGCTACCGCGTCATTGGCGCACTGGCAGAGCGTGACAAAGGCGGCACGATGGACCTGCGTTGCTGACGTGCAAGCCGCGTTTTCGAAAGCGCGGGCGCTGAATGGTGAGCGCGTTCGGTTCGAGGTCGCGGGGGGGCAGCTACCGACTGATCGTTGCGTTCGATTTCGCAAGGTCCATCGCGTTCGTGAAGTTCATCGGCACTCACGCCGACTATGACCTGATCAACGCCCTGACTGTCGACGAATTTTAGGAGCGGGATATGGATATCAAGCCGATCAGGACCGATGCCGACCATCGCTCTGCCTTGGCGGAGGTCAGCCGCCTGTGGGGAGCGACCGCCGGAACGCCCGAGGGGGACCGGATGGATATTTTGGTCACGCTGATCGAAGCCTATGAAGATCGACGCTGGCCAGTTGCGGACCTCGAACCGGTCGAAGCGATCAAGGCTGCCATGGCGCAGGAAGGTTATGGCCGTGCCGAGCTCGCCGGGCTGATCGGCCAATCCCGGGCATCCGAAATTTT
This sequence comes from Sphingosinicellaceae bacterium, assembly GCA_043759675.1. Lineage (GTDB taxonomy): Bacteria > Pseudomonadota > Alphaproteobacteria > Sphingomonadales > Sphingomonadaceae > JADCGM01. Next base: position 349 of record JAYVLC010000312.1, on the reverse strand, counting down.
GCGCAAACAGCGCCCGCTGACCCTGCCGATGATCCGCAAAATCGCATCGGCCTGGCACATACCGGAGGCCGTGCTGGTCCGCGATTACGAACTGGCGAGGTGAACTCAGTTCCCCCTAATCCCGGAACCCCGGGTTCACCCGGTCCAGCTTGCGCAACAGCGCAGGCCACGCGAGCATTTCGCTGACCATCTTCATCCCCGGACCGCTTGATTGGCCCTCAACCTTTTCCGGCGTCCCCTGCGGCGGGTTGTACAGGCGGTCGTAACCGGCTGACAGCATCTTGACCTGGGCTTCGCAGGCCCGTTCGAGGAAATACAGGCGCAGGAAGCAATCAGCGACGCTTTCGCC
>JAYVLC010000311.1:0-9772 GCA_043759675.1 Sphingosinicellaceae bacterium | reverse complement strand
ATGGCAGCGCGGATCGCCGGTATGGGCGGATGATCGGCAATCTGGAGCAGGAGGTGGCGCAGATAGCATTCGGGTCGCTGCGGGCTGGGGCGGCATTTGTGCTGGCACCGGGCTTTACCGGTGCGCGGGTTCCCATGTCGGTCCGCGTCTTGGCGAGCCTGTCCATCGGGTTTCTCGCAGCGCCGCAGATTCCCGCGATACCTGCCGCAGGGTTGCCATTGTTGCTGGCAGGGGCGGGTGAGCTGATCGTCGGTAGCGCGATCGGACTTGCCGCTCAGGTCGGCCTGATCGCCGTGGCGTTTGCCGGCGAGATGATCGCGGCGGCATTGGGCCTGAGCTTTGCGACGTTGTTCGACCCGGCAAACGGCCACAGCACTGCGGTTGGCGAGCTGTTCAAACTGCTGGGGGTCTATCTGTTCTTTGGCTTCGGTGGTCATGCCGCGATGGTGGAAGCGGTGTTTGCCAGCTATCGGCTGTATCCGGTGGCCCACATCGGTGCCGTAGACGGCCTCGCAGGGTCTTTGGTCATGCTTGCGGGCAAGGCCATTCAGGCTGGTGTGATGATTGCGCTGCCCATGGTCACCGCGATGCTGGGAATCAACATCATCGCGGGCTTCCTGACCAGGACAGCGCCGCAACTCAACATGTTCGCGATTGCCATCCCGATGACCCTTGTTGCGGGGTTGATGGCGCTATGGCTTTTCGCCGATGGTTGGGTCGGGGCCAGTGCCAGCGCAGTCGAGCGGCTGACCGGCGCTGGCTTTGCGCTTTTCGGTGCGCGATGAGTGGTGCGCCCGACGAGTCAGCGACCCAGGCCCCAACCGAAAAGCGGAAGCAGGAAGCCCGCCGCAAAGGCGACCGGCCCCGGTCACGCGACCTGTCGGCATTGCTGACAACATCGTCCGGGGTCATCGGTCTGATCGGTCTCGGCGGTGCCGTAGCCAGCGGCCTTGTCGCCATGCTCACGCACTGTCTCGGTGGCGCCGACACCCGCCTTGCTGATGTCAGTTTGGCCGGGCCTGTCGGGTTGATTGCACCGGTCGGCCTGATGCTGGTCACGCCGCTGGGGGGCGCAATCCTTGCCATCGCCGTTGGCGGTCCGCCAGCCGCGTCGCTTGTCGCCCCTCAGGTCGCTCGTCTCAATCCGTTGACCGGGCTTGCCCGCCTGTTCGGCACCAGAGCATTGATCGAGACCGGTGCTTCGCTACTGAAAATTGCAATTCTTGGAGCTGTCGCAGGCTATTTCGTGATTGCGAGGATTTCCGAAGTCCACCACCTCGCCGGGGAGGCATTCGAACAGGCGATCATCTCGGCAAATGCCTTGCTGCTGCGGTTGCTTGTTCATTTGTGCTTTGGGTTGCTCCTGGTCGCCGGTTGGGATGTGCCGATGCGGATATGGCAGTGGCTTGGCCGGGTTAAAATGACGCTTCAGCAGGTTCGTGACGAGGCCCGCGAATCCGAAGGCGCGCCCGAGCTCAAAGGCGCCCAGCGACGCCGGATGCGGGCGATACTCAACGGGGGCGCGCGGGCCGCGTTGAAAGACGCAACGGTCGTGCTGGTGAACCCGACGAGCTTTGCTGTTGCACTTCGGTACCGGCCCGGGGTGGATCAGGCCCCAATGGTGGTGGCCAAGGGCCGTGGTGCGACTGCGCAAGCGCTGCGGGAGATGGCCGGGCGCCGGTCGATCCCGGTGCTGTTGCAACCGACGCTGGCCCGCGCGCTGTACTTCACCGCAAACGCCGGCGAGGCGGTAAACTCAGAGCTTTACGTTGCCGTGGCGACGGTGATCGCCTGGGTCCTGAATGTCCGGGCCAGCGCCGGCCTGGATTTGAGCCCGGTAGCGGTGCCCGGGACGATGATGTTTGACGCAAATGGACGTCCGATATCGGCTTAACCAACCCGCCGGATTGTCGTCACACCTCGTATGGAATCGATTGCTTCGACGCTCGGCGCTGGCTCCGGGATCAACCTCCCCAAGCTCATCGACGATCTGGTCGCTGCGGACCGGGCGACCAGAACCAGACAACTCACGGCGCGTCAAAGTGCAAACACCGCAAGGGTGTCGATTGTGTCCCAGGCCCGGTCAGGGCTCGATGCCTTTGTAAATGCCGTCGCCCAGCTGACCGCGAGCGGCCGGTTGGTCGCAGCGGCAAGCGTCAGCGATGGAACGATCGTCGGCGCTGCGGTTATCGGCACGGGCGCGACGGGCAGTTCAACGATTGAAGTTCGGGCAATTGCGCAAGCGCAGACAGTTGCGTCGCCGATTGTCGCCGACCCAAGCGCGTCGATCGGGCTGGGCACGCTCGCCCTGACATTCGGGACGATGACCGTGGCTGCTGGCGTACCAACCGGATTTGTCGCTGGACCCGTCAATCAGCTGGTCAGTGTCGGACCGTCAAATGACAGCCTCTATGGCCTGCGCGATGCGATTAACGCGCTGGCTGGTCCAGTCGCAGCGTCGGTGACTCGCGATGGCGCTGGCTATCGACTGGTGATGAAAGGCGCGACCGGAACCAGCGGCGCGTTTACCGTTGCGGCGACCGAAGCTGGTGGCGCAGGTCTCGCTAGGTTTGGGCTTACGGTGCTTGATCCACGCCTGACGCTCGCGACCGCCGCCTCCGACGCCGAACTGGTGGTCGACGGCGTCGTCACCCGCCGCAGTACCAACAGCGTTGGCGACGCGGTCGCCGGAATGCGGCTGGACTTGCGTCGATCAGCGCCCGGCACCCCGGTCAGCGTCTCCGGCGCCGTCGACGTCGAGGCCGCAAAGGCCGCACTCCGAGATTTTGTCGCCGCGTTCAATGAAGTGCAATCCTTGGCTGCCGCCGGGGCCGAACCAGCCCTCCGGGCGGTGCGGGATGGCTTGCGTGGCCTTGCCAAACTTAAACCAGCCGGTTTCAGTTTGGCAGATCTGGGTGTGCGGACTGAGCGGACCGGCGCGCTCGCGGTCAATGATTTGGCACTGGCAGCCACTCTTGGCCGGTCACCCGAGGCAATCGCCGGCGTGTTTGTCGGCTCAACCGGAATTTCGGCAGGCCTCAGCCGACTGAGGAGCCAACTGACCGGTACGGTCGGTGCGTTGACCGTTGCCTCGACGCGCGCGGCGCGCGAGCAATCGGCGCTGGTTGCGGAAACGGTCCGGTTGGACAGCCGATCCTCGCTGTTGCGGGACTCGCTGACGCGTCGTTACGCCGATGCAGACGCTGCCGTCGCTGCGTACAAGGCCACCGCAAATTTCCTGACCCAGCAAACCGATGCGTGGGCAGCGGCCCGACGATGATGATGTGGGAAGGTGTTGGCTATGAGGCGTGCAGCAGAGGCTTACCGGGAGATTGACATGGGTGCACGCGTGGCAGCTGCGGACAGGCACGGGCTGATCCAGTTGCTGTTCGACGAATTGGGCGTTGCGCTCGCTCGGGCAGAAGTGGCGTGTCGCCAAAATGACCGTTTGGCGCGAAGCCACGCAAGTGCCCGGGCCATGTCGATCTTGTCGGGCCTGTCATCGTCGCTCGATTGCGAGCGCGGCGGAGAAGTCGCAGCACTTCTGGGCGCGGTCTATGCAAAGGCCAGCGCGGACCTGATTACCGCGGGTCGGAACGAAACCCCCAGCGGCTATGCTGACATCGCCACCCGGGTCAACGACATCGCCTCTGCCTGGCGTCTCATTGGTACCCGAACATGAGAAGGTCCTCGTGCAACTCAATCCGATGCTTGCGGATGCGTTCCACCAGCGTCGTGCGGCTCATGCTAAGCGCCCGCGCCGCCGCGCTGACAACATAGTCGGATGATCGCAGGGCAGCTTCGATCAAGTCGATTTCGGTTCCAGCCAGCAAGCCACGCAAGTCCAGCCTTGGTACGATCGGCATCGCCGGTGCCGAGGCCGGGACGGTCATCAGTGCCAACGCAACCGCGCCGTCAATTCGTCCGCCAGGGTGAAGAACGGAGGCTCGCAGTACGAAATTGCGCAACTGGCGGACATTCCCGGGCCAGTCGTGAGCCGCCAGCACCTCCACTGCGGCATTGGTGAAGGTCAACTCCCGCGACGGGTCAACCTGATCCGCAAAATGCCGCAGCAGGTCCGGAATATCCGTCCGGCGTGTCGCCAAGCATGGCAGGGTGATAACCAATGCCTCCAGCCGGTAGAACAGGTCGCTGCGAAACCGCTGGGCGGCGGCCAGTTCCACCAGATCCTGGTTGCTTGCCGCAATGACGCGTGCATTGGTAACGATCTGCTTGATCCCACCCACCCGCCGGACGCTGCCGTCCTCGAGCACCCTGAGCAGTTTTGCCTGAAGGTCGAGCGGCATGTCCCCAATTTCGTCGAGGAACAATGTGCCGCCCGCCGCCAGTTCGAACATCCCGGGGCGCCGTGCAATTGCGCCACTAAACGCGCCGCGTTCGTGTCCGAAGAATTCGCTCTCCAGCAGGTCGCGCGGGACCGCGGCGCAGTTTACCGCGATGAACGGCCCCTTTGCCCGCGCGGAGCAGCTATGAAGGGCCCGCGCGACAACCTCCTTACCGCTGCCCGTCGGCCCGGTCAGCAATACCGGCACGTCGCTTGGCCCGATCCGCGATACCAGCGCCCGTACCGCTGCCATCGCCGGACTGTGCCCGACCAAACCATGGAGATCGGGTTCGACGCGTTCGTCATACAGCGATGGATCCGGGCGCTTCATTTGCGGAACATAACACGAACTGTGGACCAAACAATCCCTATTCGGCAAGATAAAGACAAGCATGGTCCGCTCCCGCTATAACACCACGAATCCCGGGGGAGGGGAGTGAATTGGCAACAGCAGCGTCATCGGGGGCTCCGGTCCCATCGGAACCGCAGAACACCACACTCGTCATCGTCGCGTCATCGCTTGGAACGGTTTTCGAATGGTATGACTTTTTCGTGTACGGGACGCTTGCGGTCTTGCTGGGCAATCTGTTTTTCCCGTCCGACAACGAGTCTGCGGCGCTGCTGAAATCGCTGGCGGCGTTCGGTGTCGGGTTTGGCGTTCGCCCGCTCGGTGCCGTCATTTTCGGCCACCTCGGCGATCTCGTCGGACGCAAATATACATTCCTGGTCACGATTACCCTGATGGGCATTGCGACAGCGGGCGTTGGGCTGCTGCCGACCTACGCGGAAATCGGGGTTTGGGCCCCGGTTTCGCTGCTGTTTCTGCGGGTCTTGCAAGGGATGGCGCTCGGCGGAGAATATGGCGGTGCTGCGATCTATGTCGCCGAACATGCCCCACCGGGGAAGCGTGGCTTCTACACCAGTTTCATTCAGGTGTCGGTCGTCGGCGGATTCATGCTCTCGCTTGCCGTCGTGCTCGGCTGCACCGCGTTGCTCGGCAAGCAGGCGTTCAATGACTGGGGCTGGCGGTTGCCGTTTCTGTTCTCGCTGCTGCTGCTCGCCATATCGTTGTATATTCGGCTCAAGCTGAGCGAGAGCCCGGTGTTTCAGGCAATGAAGGCGGCGGGTACAACGTCAAAGAACCCGCTCCGGGACAGTTTCGCCGAGCCCGGTAACGTGAAGCGCATTTTCGTTGCGATGTTCGGCATTGCTGCAGGGCTGACGGTCATCTGGTACACGGCACAGTTCCAGACCCTGTATTTTCTGCAGCAAACGACGCGCATCGACACAACAACCGCACAAATGCTCATCGGGCTGTCCACGGTCATCGCCGCTCCGTCATTCGTATTTTTTGGATGGCTGTCGGACAAGGTCGGCCGCAAGCCACCGATGATCGTCGGCTATGTTCTGACGCTGCTGCTGCTGTTCCCGCTGTTTCACATGATCGCAAACGCCGGCAATCCGGCATTGGCCGCCGCGATGGCGCGCGCGCCTGTGACCATTGCCAATGCCGACTGCGACTATAATCCCTTTGCCGAAAAGGGGCAGAGTACCGAATGCGGCAAGGTGCTGGATTATTTTGCTAAACAGGGTGTGGCTTACACCAAGGCCACGGGTTCAGGTGCGGTCAGCGTCACGATTGGAGCCACCAGAATTGATGGTTTGCACCCGGAAGCGTTTGCGACGGCGCTTCAGGCAGCGGGCTATCCCGGCAAAGTTGACCCAGTCAAAGGGTGGCAGGTCGGGCCGGACCCCAATGGGCGGTCAGAGCTGCGGATTGTCATCGCAGTGATCCTGCTCGGCATATTGTCGGGCATGACCTATGGGCCGGTGGCGGTCATACTGGTTGAGTTGTTTCCTGCCCGCATCCGGTACACCTCGATGTCGATCCCCTATCATATCGGCACTGGTTATTTTGGCGGGTTCCTGCCGTTCGTGTCCCAGTACATCGTGGTGACAACCGGAAATGTGTTCGGCGGGCTCTGGTACACAATCGCGGTGGTAACGGTGGCGCTGTTGGTCACCGTGTTCCTGCTACCGGAAACACGCGGACGCGATGTATCACTCTAGGAAGTTTAAACATGGCTGGACCGCTTGCAGGAATCCGGGTGGTCGACCTCAGCCAAGTTGTGTCCGGCCCGTTGGCCGGAGGCTGGCTGGCTGACCAGGGTGCCGATGTGATCAAGGTTGAGGGGCCGGGCGGTGATCCGGTCCGCTGGCTCGGGCCGGGCAAGGGTGATTTGTCCTCGACCTATATTTCGATCAACCGCGGCAAGCGGGCGGTGTCGGCCGACCTCAAGACCGATGACGGTCGGATGTTGGTTGCGGCGCTGATCGCCAAGGCTGATGTCCTGATCGAAAATTTCCGACCGGGCGTTCTCGACAAATTGGGCTTCGGCTGGGACGCAGCGCGGGCGATGAACCCAAGGCTCATCTACTGTTCGATCACTGGATATGGTCGCGACGGTCCCTATGCAGGACTTAGAGCCTATGACCCGATGATCCAGGCGAGTTCCGGGATTGCCGCGACCCAGCCGGGTCCAGACGGCGAGCCGCAGCTGATCCGGACGCTCATCTGCGACAAGGTCACGGGCCTGACCGCTGCCCAGGCGATTACGGCGGCGCTGTTTGCCCGGGAGCGGAGTGGGGAGGGGCAGCGGATTGACGTCGCGATGCTGGACGCCGCGCTTGCCTTCAACTGGCCGGAAGGCAGCTTCAACCAGGGCTTCATGGACGAGCCACCGCCGCTATCACCGGCTGCTGGACGGTTCACGCGCCTGTGGAAGACGCGCGACGGGGCGGTCGCGTTGGCCAGCTTCCAGGATCATGAGTTTACCGCACTTTGCGCCGCCCTGAACCGCCCCGATCTGGCGAGCGATGAACGATTTGCGACTGGCAGTGCGAGGGCGCGCAACATCAGGCTTTGGGGCCCAATCCTTGCCGAGGCTGTGTCAAAGCTGACGTCAGCCGAGTTTATGGCGGGCTGTCTTGCGCATGGCGCAGGCGGTTCGGTGGTCCACAGTCTGGATGAAGTGCTTGAGGACCCGCAAATCCTCCACAACGAATCCGTTGCTATCATTGACCACGGCGACTTGGGCCGGGTCCGCACGGCGCGTCATCCGATCCGGTTTGGCGGTACGCCCGTTGCGCCGCCACGACCCGCTGGTCGGCGGGGCGAGCATAGCCACGAAGTCCGTGCAGAATTGGGCCTGCCAGCGCGCAATTAAGCGAATTGCCGGGGTTACGGCTTGCCAAGGTAGGCTGACAGCCGGTGTTTTGCTGGCGGCTGCGATGCACTGCGGTCGAGCAAGTCGTACATTACGCTGTTCTCCAGGACCCGCCAGACATAGATCCGGGTTTCGGAGAACGGGATGCGTTCGATCCAGTCGATGACATCGACATCGGGCGCACGCGGGTCACCGTTGGCTCGTATCCATTTGTTCACATTGCCAGCGCCGGCATTGTAGCTCGCGACTGCCAGCATCGCGTTGCCACCCCACCGGTCGACCAGACGCTGCAAATACGCCGAGCCGAGCGTGGCATTATACTGCTGATCGCCAATCAATCGGTCGACATCAAAGGGGAGCCCGAGCTTTCCGGCCTGTTCGCGCGCGGTGGCTGGCATCAGCTGCATCAGGCCACGTGCATTGGCCGGGCTGATGGCGGCCCGGTCGAACCGACTCTCCTGCCGGGTGATGCCGTGGACAAGCGAATTATTTCCCATCAGCGGGCCAACCGACAGTCTTGGGTACGCTGCATCGAGCAATGCGAGTTCCCCGTCATTCCGCGCTTCACGCGCCACAAGAACACCAATGTCGGGGCGGTCAAGCGATGGCGCGAGGTCAGCCACAAGGCGTTGCTGTTCAAGGGTGCCCGCAGTCTCGGCAAGGTGCTTGAGAAGGATCGTCTGCCGGACCCGATCGCCAAGCTCACCAAGGATATGCGATGCTTTGACGACCTCGTTGGCCTCGAACCGGTCACGAGCCTGCGATGAAATCGATATGGGCTTGGACACAGGTAACGTCAGTGGGCGATCAAGTCGTTCGGCGGACAATTGGCCGAAGAAGAAATCGGGGTGAATGGCCGCACTCTCATAAAACCGGCGCGACCGCGCCACGGCACCTGCCGCCTCGGCGGCACGCCCAGCCCAATAGTCGCCTCGGGCCTGGGTCAGCGGGCTTTTGGCTGCGTTCCGATAGTTCTGGAAATGGTCCATCGCGGTCGCGGGCCGATCGAGGTTCCGGAGCGCTGTCCAGCCCGCCAGAAATTCGAGATCCGTATAGACATCGCGCTCGGCATCACTCCCGGAATTCAGTGCCCGCCCGAGCGGAAAGGTCCGATGGTTTGCCGCGATCCGATAGGCGAGGTCAAACTGGCCATCCAGCACTGCGCCGCGCGCCATGTCACGGCGCAGCTGCATCCAGCGCAGCGCATCGACCGGGGTACCTTGTACGATGGCGGTGTCCGCCAACAGCTCCCGGGCCTGCGGGACCTGTAATGCACGCCGCAGCCATCCAACCTGATCGACAATCAGGCCTGGATCGAGGTGCTCGGCCGGGGAGAGGTTCGCCAATTGTTGGGCAGCATCGACCGCATCGGTCTTAAGGGCGATCCGGGCGTCGATCACTGCACGCCGCGCCGCCGGGATCAGCGCGCCCATTCGGATGACCGCGCTCGACTGCCCGGACCATAGCAGCCGATCAGCGCGCGCATAATGGTCGTCGGGCGTCAAAGTTCCGAAGAACTTCAGCCCAAGCTCCGCCTCAAGCGCAAGCGGCAGTCCATCTGAAACCCAGGCCTGACGCGCCAGTCGCACGGCGTCTGCACCTCGACCTACCGCAACATAGGCCTCAGCCGCCCGGTATTTCGCGGCCGCTGACAGGGGTGGAAATGCCGCGAAATAGGTGACGCGGTCGGGCAAGGGCGTTGCTGCCTCAATCAGCCGTTCAGCGCGACGCCGCATCTGGGTTTCGAGCGGCCAGCCGGGATGCTGGCGAAGGAAACTGCTGAGTTCGGAAAACGTCGCCGGATAGTCTTCGCGGCGCAGGCGGTCCCACTGGACAAGCGCGTCGGCCGCCGACTCTGGCGCGACTGTCTGGGGCTCGTCTGGAAGGGGCGGGAAGCTGCCGCGCGCATTGTCGGTAAGGCGTCCCGCATAAAGGCGTTGCTGGGCATCGCTGAGTACGCGCTCGGCTCGGCCTGGCATGGCAACACCCAGACCCAACAGCAGGACAATTAGCGTAACTTTACTGGACATTGCCGCTCCCGGCTCCCTATCAGGGCGCATGGGATTGCCTAGCGCCGCAGCACGGCAGCATAACCACCAACTAACCCGCCGGTGAAGGGCCAAGCGATGTTCTCAGGATCAATGCCAGCTCTGGTGACCCCATTTCGCGACGGAGCGATTGACGAAGTTGCGTTCCGGGC
>JAYVLC010000310.1:0-3968 GCA_043759675.1 Sphingosinicellaceae bacterium | reverse complement strand
GCCATCGAGGACGAGGCCGTCATCCGGCCGTTCTCGACACCTGTTCGGGCCGACGCCGGTTTCCTCATCCTGTCGGGCAATTTGTTCGACAGCGCAGTGATGAAGACCAGCGTGATCTCGGCGGAGTTCCGCGCGCGGTACCTGAGCGACCCGACCGACCCCGATGCATTCGAGGGGCCGGTGATCGTGTTCGACGGGCCGGAGGATTACCACGCGCGCATCGACGATCCCGCCTTCGCCATCGACGCGACCACGCTGCTGGTCATGCGCGGCGCTGGCCCCATCGGCTATCCAGGAGCCGCCGAAGTCGTGAACATGCGCGCGCCGGCCTATCTGTTACGCGAAGGGATTGCGGCGTTGCCGTGCCTTGGTGACGGGCGGCAATCGGGGACATCGGGCAGCCCGTCGATCCTCAACGCGTCACCCGAAGCGGCGGCGGGTGGCGGGCTCGCGCTGCTTGTGTCGGGCGACCGGGTGCGGATCGACCTGAAGCGCGGCACGGTCGATGTGCTGATAGATGGCGTCGAGTTGGCGACGCGCCGGGCCGCGCTCGAAGCATCGGGAGGCTATCCCTATCCGGCCTCGCAAACCCCGTGGCAGGCGATCCAGCGCGCGCTCGTCGGCCAGATGGAAACAGGGGCCATCCTCGAGGGTGCCGAAGATTTCCAGCGCATCGCCCAGACCCGCGGCCTGCCCCGCGACAATCACTGATCCGAAAACCCGCAGATGGACAGCCCTCTCTGCCCACTCGCAGCGGCCGATGTTCAGCCCGTCCGCCTCGGGCTGGTCGGCCTCGGCAAAATTGCCCGCGACCAGCATCTCCCGGCGATCGCCGCGGCCGACGGGATTGACCTCGTTGCGGTCGCAAGCCGCAACGCCGTGGCAGGCGGAGTGAACAATTACCGCGATCTGGAAGCGATGCTGGTGGGCGAACCGGACCTCGATGCGATCGTGTTCTGCCAGCCACCGCAGGCGCGGTTCGATGCGGCGCAGACCGCGCTGGTGGCGGGCAAACACGTCTTTCTCGAAAAGCCGCCCGGCACGACCGTGTCGGAGGCCCAAATGCTAGTCGCAGTCGCCGCCCAGCAGGGCGTCACGCTTTTTGCAGGGTGGCATTCCCGCCATGCCTCGGCAGTTGCGACGGCCAAGGCCTGGGTCGCTGCCCACACCGTCCAACGCGTCGATATCGTCTGGAAAGAGGACGTCCGCCACTGGCATCCAGGGCAGGAGTGGATCTGGGAACCCGGCGGCTTCGGCGTGTTCGACCCCGGCATCAACGCGCTGTCGATCCTGACCGAAATCATCGGCGCGCCCGTCCGCCTGATCGATGCCGAGCTGGAAACCCCGGTAAACCGGGCGGCACCCATCGCCGCGCGCCTCGCCATGATGACCGCCGGAGGCGTACCGATTGCTGCCGACTTCGACTGGCGCCAAACCGGGCCGCAGGCATGGGACATCGAGGTCGCGGCCGATGGCCATAGGCTCAGGCTATCGCACGGTGGCAATCGGCTTTCGATCGACGGCGTGCTTCAGGACACGGGCCCGGAGCGGGAATATCCGGGCCTCTACCGCCGCTTCGTCGATCTGATCCATGATGGGGCCAGCGACGTGGATTTAACCCCGCTCCAGCTGGTCGCCGATGCATTTTTGCGCAGCCAATCCCGTACGACCGCGGCGTTCGACGCATGAGGATATGCACGCGTGGCCAAGGCTGAACGCCTGCATCAGGCGATTGCCCGCCAGCTGGGCAGCGCGATTCTGCGCGGCGATTACCGGCCCGGCGATGTTCTGGACGGCGAGATCGAACAGTCGCTGGCGCTCGGGGTGTCGCGTACCCCCTACCGCGAAGCAATCCGCATTCTCGCCGCCAAGGGCTTGCTCGAGAGCCGCCCCAAGTCCGGAACCCGGGTCACGTCGCGCGCACGCTGGAACCTGCTCGACCCCGACATATTGGCGTGGACATTTTCGGGTGAACCCGATGAGGGGTTCATCGCCGGGTTGTTCGAGCTGCGCGGGATTATCGAACCTGCTGCGGCCGCACTGGCGGCGCAGCGCCGGACGGTCGCGCAGGTTGATGCGATGCGCACCGCACTCGACCTGATGGCGTATCATGGCCTCGCCACCGAAGCCGGGCAGGCCGCCGACCAGCAATTCCATCTGACCGTGCTCGCAGCGACGCATAACGACGCGCTGGCCTCGCTCTCCAGTTCGGTGGGCGCTGCGGTCAGCTGGACAACGCAATTCAAGCAGCGCCGCCTCGCGGTCCCGCGCGACCCGCTGCCTGAACATATCGCGGTGTGCGACGCGATTGCAGCAGGCGATGACGTGTGGGCACGGCGCGCGATGGAGGAGCTGCTGCGGCTGGCGCTCGCGGACATGGCAACGGCGCTGCCCCAGGTCTTGCCGGATCCCGCTGGCGCCGAGCACTCACCCACACTCGAATGATCGGCCGCTTTTTTGCCCCCCGGCAGTTGTCAATCGCGCCCCGAGACGGCATCGTCATGTGGAATCAGTTCCAAGGAGTTTTTATGCGTTGGGCAACATTGATAACGGGCGTACTCACGGTCGGATTTGCGGCAGCGGCGCTGGCGCACGGGCCGGTCGGCAGCATCCAGCACACCCGCCACGAAGGTTTTGAGGCGATGGGCGATGCGATGAAGGGGTTGTCAGGGCAATTGCGGTCGGGGACGCCGGTTCCTGCCGAGATGCAAAAGCATAGCGCGGTCATCGCCAGGCAGGCATCAATGATCCCGACATGGTTCCCCAAGGGCAGCGGACCCGAAAGCGGCGTGAAGACCGACGCAAAGGCCGAAATCTGGACTGACACGGTGACGTTCCTGTCGCTCGCCGCGAATCTGGGCACCGAATCGAAGAAGCTCGTTGCCGCAGCAAATGCGCCGGACTTTGATGCGACGGCGTTTACCGCCCAGCTCAGGGCTACCGGCGGGGCCTGCAAGGCCTGCCACGACAAGTTCCGGGTCGATGACAAATGAGCCATTCACCGGTCGTGTGGCGGTCTGGGACTGGCCAGTTCGCATCGTCCATTGGTCACTGGTGCCACTGATCGCCTTTTCGTGGTGGTCGGCGAAGGACGGTAATCTGGCTTGGCACATGCGGTCGGGACTGCTGATTCTCGGGCTGCTGATTTTCCGGCTGCTGTGGGGCTTCATCGGCAGTTCGACGGCACGATTCTCGCAATTCGTGCGAGGCCCGTCGACGGTGCGAGCCTATGTTGCGGGAACCTACGAACCGGACATCGGGCACAATCCGCTCGGCGCGATCAGCGTTGTGGCATTGCTGCTAGCGCTATCGGCGCAGCTCGGGCTCGGGCTGGTGGCGACCGACACGGACACCGGATTGGATTCTGGTCCCCTCAGTCACCTGGTCAGTGATGCGACCAGCAAATGGGCGGGGGAAGTCCATCATGATTTCTTCAACGTCATCCTCGCGCTGATTTGTCTGCATCTCGGCGCCATCATCTGGCATGTGGTCAAGCGGGACAATTTGATCGCGCCGATGCTGCGGGGCTGGCGCACTGGCGATGGCGCAGGTGTGCGCCATGCGTCTGCATGGCGGGCGTGGGCCGCTGCTGCTTTGGCGTTCGCATTGGTTTGGGCCACTTATGATGGGTTCCGATTCCTTGGTTGAGCGGGCCTCGATGACAGTGAACCAGCGCATCCGGTCGATCCTTGGCGGGTCGGTTGGCAATCTCGTCGAATGGTTCGACTGGTATGTTTATGCCTCCTTCTCCCTGTATTTCGCCGCGAGCTTCTTTCCGACGGGCGACCCGACGGCGCAGCTCCTGAACACCGCTGCGGTGTTTGCGGTTGGCTTCCTCGTCCGCCCGTTTGGCGGCTGGCTGCTCGGGCTGTGGGCTGACCGGCATGGCCGCAAGAGCGCCCTGCTGCTGTCGGTCTGGATGATGGGCGCGGGCTCCCTGATGATCGCGCTGACGCCGTCCTACGCCA
>JAYVLC010000309.1:0-5821 GCA_043759675.1 Sphingosinicellaceae bacterium | reverse complement strand
ACATCCAGCTCACGGCGACCCTGCCGATCGAATTCACGCGCAGCTCCGGCGCCACCCGAACCGGCGCGGGCAACCTTGAGGTCGGCGTCAAATACCGTTTCTATCAGAATGCTGCGACGGGTGTATCGGTCGCCGTTTTTCCCCGGGTGTTTCTCCCAACGGCAAGCCACGGATTTGGATCCGGGCGAACCGCGTTGCTGCTGCCGGTCTGGGGCCAGAAGACTGCGGGCGACTGGTCGTTGTTCGGTGGCGGCGGCTACGCGATTAACCCGGGCGCGGGGAACCGCAACTTTTGGCAAGGGGGTGTTGCCGTCACCCGCGCTGTCGGCGAACGGGCATCCTTTGGAGCTGAAATCGCGCACAACAGCTCAGATGCCGTAGGCGCCCGGAGCTACACTACACTGAATTTTGGGGGAATTTACCGGATCGGCGGACCGTTCGCTATCCTTGCATCGGCTGGCCCCGGAATCGGGCATAGTCGCGACGGCGGCAAGTATAATCTTTATGTTGCGCTCGCGACCGCATTCTAGAAGCAGGGGGATTTTCGATGACGGAGACCAGACGCACGGCCTTGAGCAAGGTCCCGGCGGTCACCCTCGGGTTCTGGATCATCAAGACCCTGGCGACGACGCTCGGGGAGACGGGTGGCGATACGGTCAGCATGTCGATGAACCTTGGCTATCTCGTTGGCACCGGGATTTTCCTGTCAATCCTGGTCGTGTTGGTTTTGCTGCAAATCCGTGCCCGCGCGTTTCACCCCTTGCTATATTGGGCGACGATCATCGCTTCGACAACGGCCGGTACGACGATGGCAGATTTTGCGACGCGTTCGCTTGGCATCGGATACACGGGCGGGTCGACGCTGCTGCTGGCGCTGGTCATCGGCGCACTGGCCACATGGCAGTGGACGCTGGGCTCGATTTCGGTCGACACGGTGCACGAGCCGAAGGCTGAGCTGTTTTACTGGCTGACGATCACGCTGTCGCAGACGCTGGGCACGGCGCTTGGTGACTGGATGGCCGATACCAGCGGGCTTGGCTATCTCGGGGCCGCCGCCGTGTTCGGTGCAGCGCTCGCGGGCGTTGCGGCGCTATATTTCTGGACAGCGGCGAGCCGTGTTCTGCTGTTTTGGGCGGCGTTCATCCTGACCAGGCCGCTTGGCGCGACCGTCGGCGATTTTCTTGACAAGCCGCTCGACCACGGCGGGCTGGCATTCAGTCGCCCGGTGGCGTCGGCGGTGCTCACCGGTGCGATATTGTTGCTGATCTTCGTCATGCCGCAACGTGCCGGGCGGCTCCCGGGTCCAGCGTCAGAGTCCGGCTGACGCCAACACAGATCAGCAGCTGGCCGATATAATAGAGCAGCCAAACGGCAAGGCTGGTGCCGAACATGTCCGCAAGTGGACCCATTCGCGCAACGATCAACCCGTCGCTGACGACAAACATCAGCGCACCAACGCCAACCATGTTGGTTGGAAAGCGGCTGATCCATGCCGTGGCCGCCATCAGCGCCAGCAGCAGGGCGTAGACCGCAAGGCCGGGGAGGCCCTCACGGCTGCCGAGCAGCAGCCAAGGCATCAGCGGCGCACCGACAATCAGCAACCCGAGGCATAATTTCCGGGCACCGCTGATCTGGCCCTGCCGGTTCCTGACGTACAGCGTGATCGCAATAAGATGCCCGATTGCAAAGGCGAGGGCTCCGGCCTCGAACCGGATGTTGAGCAGCACATCCCCAAGCGCACCGAACGCCATCACCGCAGTGAGAAGCCATCCGTCGCGGGATTGCGCCTGCGTTGCGGCATAGAGCGCCAGCATTGCGACCCCGCTACCCTTGGCGGCCAACATGAAAATCTCGGAAAATCCGGAGTCCCACACCAGAGGATAGGCCAATCCCGCCGCCAGACTGGCGAACAACAACGGGTGCGCAGGGGGCAAGTTTACGGCCACCACACTGACATAGGCGTCATCCTGACGAAAGTCAGGACCTCCCTTTTGGCAGCCTTCGCCAGTGGAGATCCTGACTTTCGTCAGGATGACGGATTAAATCGGTACGGTTGCGCACTCACCCCGTGACTCGGTCGCCGCCCTCTGCCACATCCTTGGCGATGACGCCGCCAGTCCGCATGACCATCTTCAACGCACTGTATTTTGCCGGGTTGTCTGGGGCCTTGCTGTTCCTTCCGGTCTGGCTGGAGACGTCGCGCGGGCTCGATGGCACCCATATCGGGATGATTCTCGCGGTTGCCGGGTTCGGGCGCATGTTTGCCGGGCCGGTCATTGCTGGATGGGCAGACGGCCAGCGCGACCGGCATGCGGCGGTAAAAATGCTGACGCTTGCTGCGCTCGCGGCCTTTGCCTTGCTGGGCGTCGCGCCGGGGTTCTGGCTGATCCTGCTGGCCTGTTTCGTCGGGATTACCGCCTATTGGATGATCGTTGGCTATGTCGAGGCCGGACTGATGCGCCTGTGCAAGGGCGTGCTGACCTATCCGGTGGCGCGCGGGCTGGGGTCGGCGGCGTTTGTTGTCGGCAGTCTGTCGATCGGTCGCGGAATCGATGTCTTTGGGGCCCAGTCAGCCCTCTGGTTCATTGTTGTCATTTGCGCGGCACTCGCGGCCTGGACCTGGGTATTAACGCCAGAGATTGATGAACATGCGGCGCCCGATGTGCCGATGCTCACCCGGCTTCGGGATGGCCTGGCACTGGTCCGGCAGCCTGCGTTCTTCCTGCTGATCATTGGTGCTGGGTTCGTGCAGGCGAGCCATGCCTTTTACAATGCGTTTGGCGGCCTGGTCTGGCTGCATCAGGGGATTAGCGGGAGCTGGGTTGGTGGACTCTACAGCATCGGCGTTGGCGTAGAGGTCGTGTTCCTGGTGGTGCTTGGCGGCTGGTCCGAGCGGTTTCACCCGACCGGGCTGCTTCTTGCCGGGGCACTTGGTGCGACGGTGCGCTGGGCTATCCTCGCCGCCCAGCCTGACCTGTGGTGGTTGGTGCCGTTGCAGGCGCTGCACGGGCTCAGTTTTGCTGCTACATATCTGGGAACAATGCGCCTCATCCAATTGTGGTTTGGTGTCGAGCGGACACCGACAGCCCAGATGATGTACCAGAGCTTTGCCGCAGCGCCCGAGGCGGCACTCGCCACGCTGATGTCGGGGCCGCTCTATGACCGCTTTGGGGCTGGCGGCTATTGGGGGATGACGATTTTGGCGGCGATCGGCATCCTGCTGGTCTGGCGATTGCGGCGCGCTCCGCCGCCGATGCTGGCCAAGCCGTGACCGCGCGCGACATTTGGCGCTATCTGCTAGCGCTATTTTTCGTGGTGGCGGGCGTGATCCACATTCTGGCCCCGGCGGCCTTCCTCAGGATAACTCCGGGATGGGTTCCCTATCGGGATCAGGTCATTCTGGTGACCGGTGCCTGCGAAATTGTTGGCGCACTCGGCGTCCTGATCCCGCAGACCAGACGTTTGGCCGGGCTGATGCTGGCGCTGTATGTTGTCTGTGTCTGGCCGGCGAACATCAAACATGCCATCGATGCGCTCGACGGTTGGTCCGGGCTACCGCCAAGCTATTGGTATCATCTGCCCCGTCAGTTTCTGCAGCCCGTCATCTTCTGGTGGGCGCTATACGCCACGCACGTCACGGACTGGCCGTTTGCCAGACCGACGAACCAGGTTCGCTAGTCCTTTCTGAGTTCTGCTGACAGATGGCGGCTCGCGCGCCAGAAGAAATAGGCCGGGATCACGCCCAGAAATGCCGCGCCGTACAGCACCCATCGCACGCTGTCGGCCCCGGCATAGGGTTTGAACGCATCGCTCAGCATGCCAAAGAACAGCGGGCCAAGACCGAGGCCAACCAGATTTTGGGCAAAGACGATCAGTGACGCCGCCACGGCGCGTGACCGGGGTGGCACCAGCCCCTGTGCGCACGCATAGGCTGGTCCATAGTACATCGTATTGGCAACGGTCGGCACGATGATCAACATCAGCGCCACCCGCCAATCGCTGGCGTTGTAGCCCAGGAACAACAGCGGCGCGACCAACACCATCCCAACGGAAATCGGCGTAAGCTGGTGTCGGGCGTCGCGTTTGCCAAAGTGATCGGCAAGCCGACCTCCAAGCCACGTCCCGATGATACCGGCAGCACCGAGAACCAATCCACCCCACAGTCCGACTTCGGCAAGCGATAGTTCATGGGTGCGTATGAAGAAGATCGTTGTCCAGACCCCCTTACCATAGGACAGAAAAGCGACAAACGACGCCGCAATCGCCAGCGGTACAAACGCGCGGCTGGCGCGGATATCCTGCAGGGCGGTGGAGAATGGCACCGGCGCGGTTGCCGGAGGTTTGGCGGTCAGACCCTGTTTGCGGGGTTCGGGAACGAGCAGCCAGAACAGCAGGGCGATCACGATACCGGGTGCCCCCACGACGAGAAATGTCTGCCGCCACCCAATCGCATCGGCCAGTTGCCCACCGATGATCGCACCGAGCATCGAGCCGATTGGAATGCCGAGGCCGTAGAATGCGATGGCGGATGCCCGCTTCTCGCGCGGGACGATATCCGAGATCAGCGAATGGGCCGCAGGCGTGCATCCAGCCTCGCCGACGCCAACCCCAACCCGGGCCAATGCCAATTGCCCGAAGTTGGCGGCAAATCCTGAAACAGCCGTCATTGCCGACCAAATCGTCATGGAAACTGAAATCAAGCCGACCCGGTTATTGTGTGATCGGTCGGCCCACCGCGCGATCGGAATGCCCAGCAAGGCATAAAAGAGCGCAAAGCTAAGGCCGGTGAGCAACCCGAGCTGGGTGTCGCTGAGATCGAGGTCCCGAGCAATCGGCTCGGCGAGAATGTTGACGATCTGTCGGTCGAGGAAATTGAGAATGAAAACAAGGAGAAGCATCGACATTGTGACGCGGGTACGATTTGCTTGAACAACCGCCATGCTAGTCCCCACGCCATGCTTTGGCCGCAGGCTAGCTGAGCAGTTGACCGAGCGCTACTGTTGGTTTGGACCTGCCCGCGCCTCTGCTGTCGCAGCGTTTTTGTGCCAGGAGCATTTTGAACCTCTCGCAATCTGAGGTCCGGCGCGATACGTATCTGTTGGCAATTTCCGGCCATTTTCACGAAAGACCGATGCCGCATGAGAGTTCGTTTGTTGCAAAAGCCCTTGGCCATTCTGGCAGCGTTTGGGCTCGCTGCCTGTTCTCCGCTCGGGGCGCTTAACCGGGTTGAATCCCTTGGCAAAAACGGGGGCGTCCGTCAGGTCGCCGCAGGGCAGCTGTTCGGCGGTGATCCGCGCCAGGTGCTTGACGTCTATGCGCCGCCGACTGCTCATGATGCGCCGGTGCTGGTGTTTTTTTATGGCGGTAGCTGGTCGAGCGGGCGGCGTCAGGACTACCGCTTTGTCGCGCAGGCGTTTGCGCAGCGCGGGTTTGTCGTGGTCGTCCCCGACTACCGGCTGGTTCCGCAGGTACGCTTTCCGGCGTTCGTCGAGGACGGGGCCTCGGCGATCCGCTGGACCCGGGACAACATCGCATTGCTCGGCGGCGACCCAAAACGTATCGCGGTCGCGGGGCATTCTGCTGGTGGTTACATCGCCATGATGCTGGCTCTTGATCCGCAGTGGCTGAAGGCGGCGGGTGCGCCGGGAGCCATCCGTGCCGGGGTTGGCTTTGCTGCGCCAGTCGATTTTCTGCCGCTCGGGGGCGGGGCGGCCTATGACGGCTTTCGGGCCGCACCCGACCTGAAGGCCACCCAGCCGATCAACTTTGCCAGTGCGTCGGCACCACCGCTGTTGCTGCTGCATGGTGACGATGACACGAC
>JAYVLC010000308.1:0-10473 GCA_043759675.1 Sphingosinicellaceae bacterium | reverse complement strand
TCGGCCTGTTCATCGCGGGCGTCCCGCTGGCTGGCCTGCTGGCCCTGATCTCGGGGATGCTGGCGTTCATCCCGAATTTCGGTTCGCTGTTTGCAGGCGCGATCATCCTGCTCGTCGGCCTGAGTGCCGGGCCGGAGATGGCTGCGATTGCTATTGGCACCTACGTGCTGGTCCAGCTCATACAAGGGAATTTCGTGACGACAGCGGTGGAGCGCCGTGCTGTCGACATTGCACCTGCTACAACGCTCGCTGCACAATTACTGTTCGGGGCAGTGTTCGGGCTGGTTGGGCTGATGCTCGCCAACCCGATTGTCGCGGCACTAAAAGTCGCGATCGACCGGCCAAAGCAGCCCGCCTGATCGCGTTATGCGGGCCCGCCGCATCGCCTAGGTCGGCTCGCCCTCATTTTGAGGGGATGACGCGGCGCACCTCCGGCCTATGATCGTGAGCTGCAAAGATCATGGAGAGTTTGCGATGCCGTTTGTCCGTTCCGATGTCCAAGGCGTGCTCGCGATGATTGACTCGTCGCCTGCGCCGAAAATGCACGAGGTTGATGTCGCGACCGCGCGGATGATGATGCGGGCGATGGGGCAAATCGCCGAACTTCCCCGGGGCGATCTGGCGCGGGTCGAGGATTTCCTGATTCCTTCGCCGCACGGCCACTCGATCCCGGCGCGCCTTTATTCGACCGTGGCGAAGGGCGGCGCTGGGGCACCGGTCCTTGTGTACTATCACGGTGGCGGCTGGGTCATTGGCGACCTTGAAACGCATGACCCCCTGTGCGCGGAGATCAGCCGCGGGCTCGGCATGACTGTGGTCTCCATCGACTACCGGCTCGCCCCCGAACACCGGTTTCCGGCGGCGACCGAGGACTGCCTTGCTGCGACACGCTGGATCGCCGGGTCGCCTGCCGAAATCGGTCACCCCGTTAGCGGGCTGATTCTGGCCGGTGACAGCGCTGGCGGCAATCTGGCTGCTGCCTGTTCGCAGGAACTGCACGGCAATCTGGCAGCACCGATCCTCGCCCAGTGGCTGATCTATCCCGGCGTCGACATGGACGCCGACGAAGGGTCGATGCAGGAATTTTCCGACGGCTATCTGCTGACCGAGGCCGGGATGCTCTGGTTCATGGACCATTATTTCGGCGACCAGCCGACAAGCGCCCGCGGCCACGCCCATGCCTCGCCGATGCACGGACCGGAATTCGCCAATCAGCCGCCGACACTTGTGTTCACCTGCGGCCTTGATCCATTGCGCGATCAGGGCCGGGCCTATGCAGCCAAACTGATCCAGCACGGCATCCAGACGGTGTTCCGCGAAGCAGCCGGACAAATCCACGGCAGCTTCAACCTGCGGATGGCAATCCCCAGCACCCAGGACGATCTGCATGGCTGCCTGACCATTCTGAAGGGGATGTTGGCCGAGGTGAGGGGTTAGCGGGGGTTGCGTCGATGAACATGTCTTCCCACCCATCCGGCCTCCCGTACCGCGCCGGTGTTGGCGTCATGCTGCTCAATGCGGCGAACGAGGTGTTCGTTGGGCAACGGCTCGATTCGTCGGTCGATGCCTGGCAAATGCCACAGGGCGGGATCGACACGGGCGAAGACCCGCGCACCGCCGCATTCCGCGAACTGGAGGAGGAAACCGGGGTCGGGGCGCATCTGGCGGAGATCATCTCCGAGAGTGCTGGATGGCTCACCTATGATCTGCCCGAGGTATTGATCGGAACGATCTGGAAGGGTCGTTACTGCGGCCAGCGGCAAAAATGGTTTGCGATGCGCTTCCACGGCACCGACGCTGATGTCGCGATTGACCGCCATCAAGCCGAATTCGGGGCATGGCGCTGGTCACCAATCAGCGACCTTCCCCGGTTGATCGTACCGTTCAAGGTCAGGCTCTACACCGAGATAATCGCCGAGTTTGCGCACCTGGCGTCATAGCGCGCGAACGCCACGGGTTCCGTGCGGGACGACAGACGCCTATAAGCCGCGCATGGCCAAGGACAAACGACCGCTGGTGCTGGTGCTGAACGGACCGAACCTCAACCTGCTCGGGACACGCGAGCCGGAGGTTTACGGGCACGAGACGCTCGATGATATTGCTGAAATGCTTGAGGATCGGGCGAAAGCAATCGGCGTTGTGATCGACATGCGCCAGTCCAATCATGAGGGCCATTTGGTCGACTGGCTGCATGAGGCGGGGTCACGCGGCGCGAAAGCCGTCATCCTCAATCCCGGCGGCCTCACCCACACCAGTGTTGCGCTTCGTGATGCGGTAGCCAGCATCAAGGTTCCGGTGATCGAAGTGCATCTGTCGAACCCGCATGCCCGTGAAGAATTTCGCCACAAAAGCTTCGTGTCTGGCGTCGCCAGAGGGGTCATCGCTGGGTTTGGCGCGCGCGGATATCTGCTGGCGCTGGACGCAACCGCCGGACTCTGACAATCAACCGGACGCCAAGACCAACAACGAGGGACGCAATGGCAGAGAAAACGCAGGGGCCCGGCATGATGCACGTCGACGCCAAGCTGGTCCGTCAGCTTGCTGAAATGCTCGACGAGACGCGGCTGACCGAAATCGAAGTCCAGGACGGGGAGCGCCGCATCCGCGTCGTGCGGCACATGCAGGTTGCAGCGACTGCCGCCCCGGTTGCCGCGCCCGCCCCGGCACCAGCCGTGTCTGTCACCGCTGCGGTGCCGTTACCGAGCGCTGCCTCAAGCGATGCTGCTGCCAATCCGGGCGCGGTGAAATCGCCGATGGTCGGGACCGTCTACCTTTCGCCCGAGCCTGGCGCGGCCAATTATGTCGAGATCGGCGCCACCGTGAAGGCCGGCGATACCCTTGTCATCATCGAGGCGATGAAGGTGATGAACCCGATCGTCGCGCCCAAGGCCGGGCGCGTTGCCAAAGTGCTGGTCATCAACGAGCAGCCGGTCGAGTTCGACACGCCGCTCATCGTCATCGAATAGCATGTTCAACAAGGTCCTGATCGCCAATCGCGGCGAGATCGCGCTGCGCATCCACCGCGCCTGCCATGAAATGGGCATCAAGACGGTGGCCGTCCATTCGACCGCCGACGCCGAGGCGATGCATGTCCGGCTCGCTGATGAAGCCGTTTGCATCGGGCCGCCGTCGGCCACCGACAGCTATCTGAACATCCCCAACATCATCTCGGCGGCTGAAATCACCCACGCCGACGCGATCCATCCCGGCTATGGTTTTCTGTCAGAAAATGCCCGCTTTGCCGAGATCGTCGAGCAGCACAACATCGGCTGGATCGGGCCGAAGCCTGAACATATCCGGACGATGGGCGACAAGATTCAGGCCAAGATAACGGCGGCCGCTCTTGGCCTACCGCTGGTTCCGGGGTCGGATGGGCCGATTGATTCAATCGTCGAAGCCAAGAAAATTGCTGCTCACGTCGGCTATCCCGTCATCATCAAGGCAGCCTCTGGCGGCGGCGGGCGCGGCATGAAGGTGGTCAACGCCCCCGACGAGCTTGAACAGCTGATGCAGCAGGCAGGGTCAGAAGCCAAAGCCGCCTTTGGCGACGCCACGGTCTACCTCGAAAAATATCTCGGCGATCCGCGACACATCGAGTTCCAGATTTTTGGCGATGGCAAAGGCAACGCCATCCATTTGGGGGAGCGGGATTGTTCGCTCCAGCGCCGCCATCAGAAAGTGCTTGAAGAAGCCCCCTCCCCGATCATCACCGCCGAACAGCGCGACGAGATGGGCGGGATCGTTGCCAAGGCGATGGCCGATATGGGCTATCGCGGGGCCGGGACAATCGAGTTTCTGTATGAAGGCGGCAAATTCTATTTCATCGAGATGAACACCCGACTGCAAGTCGAGCATCCGGTGACCGAGGCAATCACCGGCCTTGATCTGGTTCGCGAACAGATCCGCGTCGCGTGGGGCCACCCCCTGACGCTGCGCCAGGAAGATGTGCAATTCCGTGGCCACGCCATCGAATGCCGCATCAACGCCGAAGACCCGGCGACCTTCGCGCCCTCGCCCGGCACCGTGACGCAATATCACGCGCCGGGCGGCATGAACGTCCGTGTCGATAGCGGCCTCTACGCCGGCTACCGCATCCCGCCCTATTATGATTCGATGGTCGCCAAGCTGATTGTCTATGGCACGACGCGCGCCGGAGCACTCCGGCGGCTACGGCGGGCGCTCAAGGAGTTTGTGATCGATGGCGTCAAGACCACGATCCCCCTGCACCAGGCCCTGCTTGACGATCCCGAATTCCAGGAAGGCGAGTACACCATCAAGTGGCTAGAAGACTGGCTGGCAAAGCGGGCCTCGGAGTAGGACTTTGGGGCCGTCATCCTGACGAAAGTCAGGATCGCGAGGAGCAGGGGCAACCCGCATAGAGGTCCTGACTTTCGTCAGGATGACGGTCGTTACTGGTGATATTGCGAATTCTACTCTTGGAGACCGCGCACATGACCATATTTTCGCGCCGCCGTTTTCTTGAGGCGGCTGCCACGCTTGCTGCTGTCGCGCCGCTCTCCGGGGTGGATGCGCGAGGAACGCCGCTGGACGGGACCGCGATGGCAGCGGCGCTGGCGACCGGTCGGACGACGAGTGCGGCGCTGGTCGAGGCCGCCATTGACCGGCTGGAACGGGTCAACCCAAAGATCAACGCGGTATCCTTCAAGGATTATGACAGGGCCCGGGCATTGGCAGCAACCAAGCCCGGCGGCCCGCTCGCCGGCCTGCCGACGCTCGTCAAGGAACTGGCGGCGCAGAAGGGCCTGCCCTGGACGCAAGGCGCGCGGGCCTACAAGGATCGTATCGCCGAGAAGGACTCACCGATTGTCAGTGTGATGATGGAGGCCGGACTCATCCCGATTGGCCGCTCGACCAGTCCGGAGTTCGGGCTGACAGCGACTGGTGAGGCGCTTCTCAATGGGCCGACACGCAATCCCTGGAACCTCGATCATTCCTCCGGCGGCTCATCGAGCGGCGCGGGCGCAGCGGTTGCCGCCGGTGTGGTCCCGTTCGCCCATGCGTCGGACGGCGGTGGCTCGATCCGGGGGCCGGCATCCTGCAACGGGCTTGTCGGGCTCAAACCATCTCGTGGGCGGACCCGCGATGCGGTAAAGCTGACCAAGCTTTTGAACATCAGCGTCAACAATTGTGTTTCGCGCACCGTCCGTGACACCGCTGCCTGGTTTGCCGCCATCGAAGCGACCGGTGCTGACGCCAATTATCCGCCGACAGGACTCGTTACGGGCCCGTCCGGCCAGAAACTGCGGGTCACAGCCTCCGCCATCAACAGTATCGGGCAGATGCCTGATCCAGAAGTGCTGCGGGTGTTCGAGGTCGCCCGCCACTTGCTCTCAAAGCTTGGTCACCGCGTGTCCGATGGTCGCCCGAATTGGGACGGCCCTGCCGTCAGTGATGCGTTCCTGACGGCCTGGGGGGTCGGTGCCAATGCCGAGGTTCAGGCGGTCAGCGAATATCTCGGGCGGGCAGCAGGCCCCGATGACCTCGAACCGCTGACCCTGAGCATGGCCGCAATGGGAATAAAGGGCGGCGAGGCCGGGCTTGCCAAAGCGATTGCAACCCTCAGCGAGTTGCAGCGGCGCTATCTGTCCCAGTTCGAGACCACCGATATCTTCATGACGCCGGTCCTCGGCAGACCGCCGGCCCGGATCGGTGAATTTGCGCCGACAATTTCCTATGAACAGGTTGCCGAACGGCTGACTGCCTATGCCGGATACACGCCGGTTGAAAATGTCGTCGGCGCGGCGTCAATCTCTCTTCCCATTGGCATGAGCCGGGGCGGCCTGCCGATTGGCATCCAGTTTGCGACCAAGCCAGGCGGGGAGCGTGTGCTGCTCGAACTCGCCTATGCGCTGGAGCGGGAACTGGAATGGTATCGCCGCAAGCCGCCGCTGTGGGTCGGCGGGTGAGCGTTACCATTTATCACAACCCGGCGTGCGGGACGTCGCGCAACACCTTGGCAGCGATCCGGGCTACCGGGCGGGAGCCGATCATTGTCGAATATCTGAAGGCACCGCTTGATGCCACCCAGATCACTGTGCTGCTTGCGAAACTGGCGCTTGGCCCGCGCGCCATATTGCGGCGGACCGGCACACCGTATGACGAGCTTGGTCTCGATGCAGCCCATTGGAGTGATCAGCAGCTGATCGATTTCATGGTCGCCCATCCGATCCTGATCCAGCGTCCGATCGTGGTGACGCCAAACGGTGCGCGCCTGTGTCGGCCGGTCGAGCGGATCAACGATATTCTCTAGCCCCGCGCTTGGACATTCGACCACCCGCCGCTATGTTCAACTCATACACGCAAATGAGGTGACGAATGCGGTTTTTGCGGGGACTTTGGCGGGTACTCGTCGGCGTCAAGGACGGGTTGGCCCTGATTTTGCTGCTGCTGGTATTCGTCGGGCTTTGGGGAGCGACGCGCGGCAGTGCGCCAACAACGGTGCCGTCGGGAAGCGCACTTGTCCTCGACCTCAATGGAACATTGGTTGATCAAGCCAGTGAACGCGGGTTCACCGAGCTGGTCAGCGGCGGAAATGACCCGGCCCCGCAGATCCGGGTTCGCGACGTGATCGAAGCCGTTCACCGCGCGACAGTCGACGGCAATATCAAATCCATCGTGCTCGATCTCGACCTGTTCATGGGCAGCGGTCAGGCCAATCTCCAGGCGGTGGGCGAAGCCCTGCGGGCATTCAAGGCCAAGGGAAAGCCGGTTTACGCCTATGGCACCGCCTATATCGACGACGGCTATTACCTTGCAGCGCAGGCCAATGAAGCCTGGCTTGACCCGATGGGCGGTGTGCTGTTGAGCGGCCCCGGCGGCTCCAACCTCTATTTCAAGTCGGCGCTCGATAAGCTTGGTGTCGATGTCGAGGTGTTCAAGGTCGGGACCTACAAATCGGCCGTCGAGCCATTCATCCGTTCAGACGCCTCCCCCGCGGCCAAAGCTGCCAGTCAGGCGCTGGTTGATACCTTGTGGGATAGCTACACCACCGATGTTCAGGCGGCGCGGCCCAGGGTAAAGATCGACGCGACCCTCGCCAACCTCCCGGAGCGGGTCAAAGCGGCAGGCGGCGACTTCGCCAAGGCCGCGCTGAACGACGGCTTTGTTGACCGGATCGGGACGCGTGTCTCGTTCGGCAAGGCAATGGCCAAGCGCGTCGGCGCCGGCGACGACGAGCTTCCGGGCGGCTATAATTCGATCCTGCTGAAGGACTATCTCAAAGTCTCGTCCCCAGTCCGTGATCGCAGCGGTTCGGCCGTCGGGATCGTCTATGTGGCGGGCGACATCGTCGATGGCAAAGCCCCTCCCGGCGTGGCTGGTGGCGACACCATTGCGGACCTGATCTCCGAAGCAATGGCCAACGACGATATCAAGGCGCTGGTGGTCCGCATCGATTCTCCCGGTGGCTCAGTCTCCGGATCCGAGCGTATCCGGCAAGCGATCATCGACGCCAAGGCGGAAGGGTTGCCGATCATTGCCTCAATGGGGCCGGTTGCAGCCTCTGGCGGATATTGGGTCTCGACTGCGGCAGACGAAGTGTTTGCCGAACCATCCACGATCACCGGCTCCATCGGGGTGTTCGCGATCATTCCGACCTTTGCCAAGACACTTGAAAAACTGGGAATCGGCGCCGATGGCGTCAAGGCAACGCCCTATTCTGGGCAGCCCAACGTCCTGGAGGGATTGAACCCGGCCACCAAATTGTTGCTGCAAGCCTCGGTTGACGACGTCTATCGCCGCTTCACCGGGCTGGTCGCCAAATCGCGGCACCTGACACCTGCCCGGGTCGATGAAATCGGTCAGGGCCGGGTCTGGGCCGGCGGAACCGCGCATCAGCTCGGCCTCGTTGATCATCTTGGCGGGCTTGACGCTGCGATTGCAGCAGCGGCGCGGCGCGCCAGCCTTGATCCGGTGAAGGCCCGCACGATCGATGTCGAAACCAAGCCGGGCTTTCTTGCCCAACTGCTGGAGCGCAGCCTGACGGGCGACAACGGTGGCAGCGGCGGTGACGCCTATGCACGAATTGCGCAGCTGTCGCAGGTCCGGGCCGCATCACAGGTTGCCGACGCGCTCAACGTGGCAAATGGCGCCACGATGCAGGCCCGTTGTCTGGCCTGCGCCGGGCGCGGAACTCCGGCGACGACGACCTTCTCTGGCCTGACGGGGAAGGATTTGATCGGGGGCCTGATAAATTGACATCAGGGACAATGGCCTTGTTTCCGTCGTGGCGTGGCGAGGAGCCGTTCGCGTCAAAGCTTGATGCCGTTGAGGCAGCTCTGATCGCCGACCACCGCGGGCTGGCGGCTGTGATCAATGATGTGCCGTTTGCGCTGTTCGAGGCAGCGCAAACGGCGCAGCCCCCGATGATTGGCTATAGCCGCGTCCTGCCTCCGCTTCGCGCCATCGGGGAGGCCGTCCCGGACCCGTTGCGATCACCCTGGCTCTGTGCGCTGCTGGTCTGGCATATGCGCCAGTTCGCGGTCCGGTTTCCGGCAACCGGGCTGGATCCGGAATTTGTCGGCCATTTTGCCGATTGCTACAACCGGATCATCGACCAGATCAGCGCTGATCCCGGCTTTGCCACGCTTGGTGCCGACAGTTTCATGAAAGACCTTGGACTGGCGCGATTGTCGATCATTCCGGCCGTCGCACAATTGCTCTATCCGCACGGCGGCCTGAGCCTCGCGCCGGTGATGCGCGGCGGGCCGGGCCTGTGGTCCTACGTCTGGGGGCGCTGTGGCGGACGCGCACCGATGGTGGAAATCCACACCCATGGACCGATGGCGGCTGCCTATTTCAACCCGCAAGGGTGGGAAGAGTGCTACCGGCTTACAGCGCTTGCAATGCGGGCGCTGCCAACCGCGCGGGCGATGTTGGGGGTTAGCTGGTTTTATGACCCACAGCTTGGCGAGATCAGTCCGAGGCTTGATTATCTGCGGAGGTCGCCGCTGGAGCAGGGCGCAAGGTTGATTCCGATCGGCACGTTTCCCGATACAATTGTCAATGCGATTGCCACGTCAAACTCGCGCCGGGACCTGTACGAGGCCGGGCAGTACTCGCCGGTTGCGCACGCCCTTGTCTGGTCTCGCAAGGACCTGATGAAAAGCTACGGGGCGTGAAACAGTCGATCTTGGCCCTGGCACGCGGAGCCGGAGGGTTCACCCTGGCCCGTCACGCAACGCGCCGATCACTTCGCATCCTCTGCTATCATGGGCTGTGGGTGACCGATGGCCCCAAATTTGGCGACCGGCTGTTCATCGAGCCTGAGCAGTTCGACGCCCGAATGAAATGGCTGGCCGCCAGCGGCTACCCGGTCGTGCCGCTCGGAGATGCGGTGCGCCAGCTTGCGGACGGGACTCTGCCCGACGCAGCGGTTGCCGTCACGATCGACGACGGCTGGGCATCCACCTATTCGCACATGCTGCCATCACTTGAGCGTCATGCGATCCCGGCCACGGTCTATGTGACCACCTGGTACGTCGATGCGGCGCTACCTGTTGTCAACGTCGCGACAACCTACATCCTTCGCATGTGCCCGCGTCCGTCAATTGCGTGGCGCGGCGCAGTCCACGGGCTCGGAAGCCAGGACGAGCGGGAGGCCCTGTCCCGTCACCTTGCGCAGGCCATTGATGCCCTCGACGTCAAGGAACGGCTTCCTGCGCTGGTCAGCCTGTCTGCGGCGGCAGACGTCCCATCCGGGCCGTGGCTGATGTCGCGGCAATTCCATTTGATGACGCCGACAGAAATCGCCGATGCCAAGACTCGCGGTCTTGATATTCAGCTGCACACCCACCGTCATATTGATATCGGGACCGGGGTTGACCAGCTCGGAGCGGAAATTGCGGCAAACCGGCAATCATTGCAGGGGGCGACCAGCCCCGGACCGGCGACATACGACCATTTCTGCTATCCGAGCGGCACCTACAGTCCGCAGGCCGACGCAATATTGAAAGCTGCCGGTATCCATTCGGCAACATTGGTCGATCAGGGACTGAATGCACCCTGCGCAAACCCATACCGCCTGCGGCGATTCCTTGATGGTCGATCCGCCACCCAGCTCGACTTTGAAGCCTATCTGAGCGGTGCGTCGGAAATCATCGACACCTTGCGCGGCCAAACAGCCGGCACGGTGGCTCCGCCGTCCCGGTAGGCCGGCAGGCCCGGCCCCGACCAAACGCCCGCCCGGAGCGCAAAAGTGTCGGATTTTTTTACAGTCGGCCTTCAACCTGTTTTTACAACTGGTGCAAAATCAAATTGATCACTGCACTGGCACAAAAATTGCTTCGAAATCGACACTATATGGTGGGGGTCATCATGAATAAATTTTCTGTCGCTCTGCTGTCGGTACTTGTGCTCGTCGCAGGACCGGCCAGTGCGTCGGTCATATATTTGGAGAATTTTGAGGATGGCGTCTTCAACGGGGCCGTCGATGGGAGCACACTCGCCGGCGGA
>JAYVLC010000307.1:0-6109 GCA_043759675.1 Sphingosinicellaceae bacterium | reverse complement strand
CGCGCGCGCGGTCGTCCATTCCTCTCGCGGTCGCCCGGCCGCACCGTGCGGAGCCTTGCCCCCATGCCCGGTAACGAACTCTATTACGGCGACAATCTCGACGTGCTGCGGCGCAAGATCGGCTCGGAGAGCGTCGACCTCTGCTATATTGACCCGCCCTTCAATTCGAAGCGCAACTATTTCCAGATCTACAACAACCAGGGCAGCGAGGATCGCGCCCAGGCCCAAGCCTTTGTCGATACATGGGAATGGGGCGACGAGGCGGTCGAGGGGCTGGCCTATATCCTCGATATCGAACGGCTGCACGGCACCACCCCCGGCGGCGTCCGCTGGACCGAACAGACCGTCGAGCTGATTCGCGGCCTCGAAAAGGTGCTCGGCCGCGGCAGCCTGCTCGCCTATCTCGTCCACATGACGCTGCGGATCGTCGAAATCCACCGCGTCCTCAAACCCACCGGCAGCTTCTACCTCCACTGCGACCCGACCGCCTCGCACTATCTCAAGCTGGTGCTCGATGCCGTGTTCTGCGGGCAGGGCGGGGATTTTTTGAGCGAGATTATCTGGCAACGAACCACAGCCAAAGGGCTTGCGTTCACCCGGTTCCCCAACTCACACGACGTAATCTTGGCCTACCGGAAGTCGTCCAACACTGTGTGGAATGCGCTTTATGCGCCGCACTCCGAAAAATATATCAAGAGCCACTACTCGCTCGTCGAAGAAAAAACGGGACGGCGATACCAGCTAGATAACCTCATCAACCCTAACCCAAATCGCCCGAACCTTACCTATGAGTTCTTGGGCATCACGCGCGTTTGGCGGTGGACGAGAGAGCGTATGCACGCGGCATATGAAGCCGGAATTGTCGTTCAGCCCAATCCCGGTTCTGTCCCTCGCATGAAACGATACCTCGATGAACAAGAGGGAATTCCTATCACGGATGTTTGGACGGATATCTTTCCAATCAATTCCCAAGCCCAAGAACGCCTCGGCTACCCCACTCAAAAACCCGAAGCGCTGCTCGAGCGCATCATCAAGGCGTCGTCGAACGAAGGCGATGTCGTGCTCGATGCCTATTGCGGGTGCGGTACCAGCGTCGCGGTCGCGCAGCGGCTGGGGCGTCGCTGGATCGGGATCGACATCACTTATCAGTCGATCGCGCTGATCCTCAAACGCTTTGCCGACACCTACAAAGACGACTGGCCCGCAATCGAGGCGCAGATCAAGCTCGACGGCGTGCCGCGCGACCTCGAATCCGCAATGGCGCTCGCCAACCGCAAGGATGACAAGACGCGCAAGGAGTTCGAGAAATGGGCGGTGCTCACTTTCTCGCGCAATCAGGCGCGGATCAACGAGAAGAAGGGTGCCGATGGCGGCGTTGATGGCCTTGCCTATTTCCTGCTCGACAAGGACACCAACGGCAAAGCGATCTTCCAGGTCAAGTCGCGCCCCGGCAATCGCGGCGATCTGGCGATGCTTAACAACGACCGTCAGCGCGAAAAGGCCGAATTCGGCTTTCTGATCTGCACGTCGC
Source organism: Sphingosinicellaceae bacterium (assembly GCA_043759675.1). Lineage (GTDB taxonomy): Bacteria > Pseudomonadota > Alphaproteobacteria > Sphingomonadales > Sphingomonadaceae > JADCGM01. The sequence goes on along the minus strand of JAYVLC010000307.1, from coordinate 4,578 downwards.
TGCCGACCAAGCCGATGCAGCAGGAAATCGAAGCGGCGGGTAAGTTCCGCCACCCCCTCCTCAACCGCGAGGACGACCGGTTGCAGGTGGTGACCGTCGCCGAACTGTTCGATTATGACGGCAGACCCGGAACCCGCCTCGACCTCCCGATGGCGCGCACCGACGCGGTCAAATCAGCGGCGGCAAAGGGCGACGCGGACAAGCAGGGCGCGTTGTTGTGACGGGGCATCGCGCCCCGAACCTTCGTTGTGCTATGCAGCGGGTATGAACAGCACCAAGCCACCAATCCACACTGACCAGATTGCTGCACTTCGCCACGTCGCACGCAAACGCCGGGTTGTGCTCGCGGCGCTTGCGACGAACGACCCAGACTTGGACCTTGCACGGCAGATCATGGATGAAGACCACGAATTGCTCGCGGCGCTGGCGAAAGGCGAGCCGCCGGCTGAGTGGCAAAGGGATGAGGAGCGCCACTAGCGCATGTCCCCCTCTCACCCCGGCCTGCCCACCTCCGCCGACATCCTGAAATTCATCGCTACCTCCCCAACCCCGGTTGGGAAGCGGGAGATCGCCAAGGCGTTCGGTCTGCACGGCGCGGACAAGATCGCGCTCAAGGCGTTGCTGCGCGACATGGCGAACGATGGCGTGCTGGAGACTGGCGCTGGACGGACGTTCCACAAGGGTGGCGGGCTGCCAAAGGTCACCGTGCTGCGCGTCGTTGATGTTGCGGATGGCACGTTTGCAACGCCGGATCGCTGGGATGCCGGGACCATTCCGCCAAAGGTTCGCATCGTCGAACGGGGGAAACACACCGCGCTGGGCATCGGCGACCGGGTGCTGGCCCGCATCGAGGAGGCAGGCTCCGGCTATCGCGCGCATGTGATGAAAGTGCTGCCGAAATCGTCGGAGTTCATCCTCGGCATCTTGCGCGAGGAGGTGCGCGAACATCGTGGCGGCAAGGAACGGTCGTGGCGGCTGGTCCCGGTCGACAAAAGGGCCCGCAGCGATCTGGCGGTTTCGGAGACCGGCGAGGCCAAGGCCGGTGATCTGGTGCTTGCCGAACCGCATGGGCGGCCGCCGCGCCAGTTCGCCAAGGTCATCGAAATATTGGGAGACCCGTTTGCCCCGAAAAGCTTCTCGCTGATTGCGATCCACGCCAAAGGTATTCCGCACCGGTTTCCCGATGGGGCGCTCAGTGAAGCCGACAAGGCGGCGCATTTCCCGCTCGGGGATCGGGAGGACCTGCGCCATCTGCCGATCCTGACCATCGATCCCGCTGATGCCCGCGACCATGATGATGCGGTCTGGGCCGAAGCGCGGGATGATGGCAGTTGGAACGCTGTCGTCGCAATTGCCGACGTGTCCTGGTTCGTGCAGCCCGGTTCAGCGCTCGACCGGGAAGCCTATAAGCGCGGCAATTCGGTGTATTTCCCCGACCGGGTCGTCCCGATGCTGCCCGAGGCCTTGTCGGCGGACGCCTGCTCGCTGGTCGAAGGCGTCGACCGGGGCGTGCTTGCGTGCCACCTCGTCATCGCAGCCGACGGCGCCCTCAGTTCATGGCGGTTCAGCCGGGCGGTGATCCGTTGCACCGCCAATATCGCCTATGAGGAGGCGCAGGGAGCCATCGACGGCAAAATCCAGTCCCAATATACCGAGACCATCCTGAAGCCGCTGTGGGGGGCCTGGAGCGCGCTGGCGAGGGCACGTGAGAAGCGGCACCCACTGGAACTTGATCTGCCCGAGCGACGGGTCGTGCTCGACGAGGCTGGGAAGATCGTCAGCATCGCGGTCAGGGAACGGCTCGACGCCCACCGACTGATCGAAGATTTCATGATCGCCGCCAATGTCGCGGCTGCAAAAGCGCTGGAGGCAAAGCGTACGTCCTGCATGTACCGCGTCCACGAGCCACCGGGGCGGGAGAAACTGACGGCCTTGAAGGATTATGTCGCGACCTTCGACATCGAATTCGCGCTCGGTCAGGTGATCCGCCCGGAAACATTCAACCATTTGCTCGCCCGGGTCGGCGACCGGCCAGAGCGCCCGCAGATCATGGAGCAGGTGCTCCGGACCCAGACGCAGGCTTATTATTCACCTGACAACAAGGGCCATTTTGGTCTGGCGCTTGGAAGTTATGGGCATTTCACCTCGCCAATCCGGCGCTATTCCGATCTCGTCGTCCACCGGGCACTGGTCCGGGCCTATCAACTCGGCGAAGGCGGCCTGTCGGATGAAGAAAGCGCCAAAATGGTGGCGACCGGGGAACATATCTCGCTCACCGAACGCCGCGCGATGGAGGCCGAGCGCGACACCGTCGACCGCTATGTCGCCGCTTTCCTGTCCACCCGCGTCGGCGAAATCGTTCCGACCCGGATTACCGGCACCGCCAAATTCGGATTTTTTGCAACGGTTGAAGGTATCGGCGGCGACGGGTTGGTCCCGGTTTCCACCCTTGGAGCTGAACGGTTTGTCTTTGATGAGACGACCAAAATATTGGAAGGCATCGAAACCGGCACCGCCTTCTCCCCCGGCATGCGATTGGACCTGCGACTGGCCGAGGCCAATCCGATCACCGGTGGGCTCCGATTCGAACTCCCCGATGCGCAACCCCTCGACCGCCGCCCGCACCGCGACCGCCATGACCGCACCCGCGCTAAACGCGGTGGCCCACCCCCGGGCGTGCGACGCGGGCGAAAGCGCTGATCGGTTGATCGCAGATGCTCGCACGCTTTGGCCGGCTGGACATCGACGATCAGGGAAAGCCGCGACCTTGACTTGCGCCTTCGCTTTTGCGAGTAGCGCGCGGTTCGCGGGCCGCAAGGACCTGCGTTTTTTGTTTCAGCCGAATATTTCAGGCCACATTTTTCAGGGGCGCCCGCGTCATGGCAAAGCCGACCACGATCAAGATCAAGCTCGTCAGCAGTGCCGACACCGGCTTCTTTTACGTCACCAAGAAGAACCCGCGGACCCAGACCGAGAAACTGACCTTCCGCAAATATGATCCGGTCGTGCGCAAGCACGTCGATTTCAAGGAAGCGAAGATCAAATAGGGTTTTCCCGCTCCCGTCAGCGGAGAGGGGCAAAGACTTTCACCACATCGATGAACCTCTGCACCGAGATCGGTTTGGAGATATAGGCTTCGCAGCCGTGGGCGCGAATGCGTTCCTCGTCGCCTTTCATGGCAAAGGCGGTGATCGCGATGACCGGAATGGCGGCGAGGTCAGGATCAGCCTTCAGCTCAAGGGTGATATCCAGCCCGGACATATCCGGCAGCTGTACATCCATCAGGATGAGGTCGGGCTGCTCGCGTCGCACGAGATCGACTACGCCACGGCCATCGCTTGCCTGAAGCGTGGTATAGCCGTGCGCTGCGAGCAAATCGCAGAACAGCTTCATGTTGAGATCGTTGTCCTCGACGACCAGCACTGTTTTCGACACGGGCGCGACCCCATTTTTCTTGGTGCCCACGCGCATTCAAGGCTCGCACGGCACGGGCAGCATCTCTACACCGGGTTGATGATCAGGTGCCAGCAACCTTCAGTAGAACCTGAAATACTGGCGCTGCGCGCGCTGGCATGGACGGTCGCGCAGGCCGAGCTTCCGGACCGCCTGCTGGCGCTGACCGGCATGGACGCGACCGACCTTCGGGCCCGGGCCAGCGAACCGGCGGTGCTCGCAGCACTGATCGGGTTTCTGGAAAGCCACGAGCCCGACCTTATCGCCTGTGCAACCGCACTTGGCGTCACGGCAGACCAATTGGTGGGTGCACGAATGAAGCTCGAATCATGACAATCCGGCCGCTGATCATCACGGACTGCGACGAAGTGCTGATGCATTTCGCAGCGCCCTTTGCCGCCTATCTCGACACCGAACATGCGATGGACTTGAAATTCCAAAGCTTTTCTCTTGCTGGGTCAATTACCAAACGCGCGTCAGGCCTGAGCCTCGAGCAGCACGAGGTCGAGCCGCTGATCGACGGGTTTTTCGCAACACATATCCGCACCCAGACGCCGGTTGATGGCGCGGTGGCGGCGCTGGCCCGCCTTGCCCAGATTGCCGATATCGTCGTGCTGACCAATGTGCGCGAGGTGGTGCGTCTGTCCCGCAGTCAGGAGCTGATCCGCCACGGCATGCCGTACCAGGTGATTCCGAATCAGGGGCCAAAGGGCGGGCCGGTGGCGACGCTGGCGGCCGGGCGTGGCGGTGCACCGGTCGTGTTCATCGACGACCTGCCGCCGCATCATAGCTCGGTGGCGAAACGCGCGCCGCAGGTGCACCGCTTGCATCTGATTGCCGACCCGGAGCTTCGTGACCTTCTGCCACAAGCCCCGGACTCGCACGCCCGGATCGACGATTGGCCGACAGCGGAACAGTGGATTCTGGCACGGCTTGGACAAGCAGGTGCTTGAACTTTGGCAAGGGCCATGCTTTGGGACGCAGCATGACCATTGAAGACAAACTGCGCGACCTCGGGATTGAATTGCCCAAGGCAGCGGCCCCTGCGGCCAATTATGTTCCCTACGTGATGGCGGGGGGGCTGCTCCACATCGCCGGGCAGATCACCTTCACCGCTGATGGCGG
>JAYVLC010000306.1:0-9088 GCA_043759675.1 Sphingosinicellaceae bacterium | reverse complement strand
CTTCGGTCTTGACCCGAACCGCCTCGACCTTTGCCGCCTCTGTGACCGCTTTCTCCTGCGCAACCTCGCTCGCCGTGGCTGCCGCCCGCGAGGTCAGGACTTCATAGGCCGACTCGCGGTCGATCGCTGGTTCATATTTGCCGGCCAGCGGCGAGGTGCTGACGAACAATTTCCGCTCCTCCGCCGACAGCGGCCCGACGCGGCTTGACGGTGGCCGGATCAGGGTGCGCTCCACTGGCGTCGGCGAGCCATCTTCCTGCAACAGCGATACCAGCGCTTCACCGACTTTCAGTTCGATAATCGCGGTTTCGACATTCAGCTTGGGATTGATCCGGAATGTTTCGGCAGCCGCCTTGATCGCCCGCTGGTCGCGCGGGGTGAAGGCGCGCAGCGCATGCTGAACCCGGTTGCCAAGCTGGCCTGCCACGCCTTCCGGGATATCAATCGGATTTTGCGTGATGAAATAGACGCCGACGCCTTTCGACCGGATCAGGCGCACCACCTGTTCGACCTTCTCGAGCAGCGCCTTGGGGGCCTCGTCGAACAGCAGATGCGCTTCGTCAAAAAAGAACACGAGCTTTGGCTTCACCGGATCGCCAATCTCGGGCAGCGTCTCAAATAACTCGCTGAGCAGCCAGAGCAGGAAGGTCGCATAGAGGCGCGGGCTGGCCATCAGCTTGTCAGCAGCAAGGATGTTGACGTTGCCCCGGCCCTTGTCATCGGTGCCGATGAAATCCTGGATATCGAGCGCCGGTTCGCCAAAGAAAGACGCGCCGCCCTGCCCCTCAAGCTGGAGCAATTGCCGCTGGATCGCGCCGACCGACTGACGAGTTACATTGCCATATTTTGCGGTCAGCTCGTCGGCATGTTCGGCGGTCCACAGCAGCATCGACTGCAGGTCCTTCAGATCGAGCAGCAACAGGCCCTGTTCGTCTGCGGCACGAAATGCGATGGCGAGCACGCCCTCCTGGACCTCGTTCAATTCCATCAGCCGGGCCAGCAGCAGCGGGCCCATTTCGCTGACCGTAGTGCGGATCGGGTGGCCGGACTGGCCGAACAAATCCCAGAACACCGCTGGCGTGTCGTTATAGGCATAGCCTTCCAGCCCGACCTCGGCGGCCCGCGCCGTGAACTTGTCGTGCAGCGGCGACATCGGGGAGCCTGGCATTGCCAGCCCCGCCAGATCGCCCTTCACGTCAGACACAAAGACCGGAACGCCCTCGTTGCTCAACCCCTCCACCATTGATTGCAGCGTCACAGTTTTCCCGGTGCCGGTCGCGCCGGCAATCAGTCCATGCCGATTGGCCCGCCGCAACACCAGCGCCTGCGCATGGTCTTCGCCCTTGCCGATGAAGATGCTGTCCGCCATTTTTTACCGCCCCACATCGCTATCTGACCCGTCCGGTTGGCCGGTTAGCTATCCCGCTCCAAATCGGCTCAACTCAGCCCTCAACGCAAGGGGAAACCGCATGATTCGCATTGCACTAATCGCCGCAGCACTCGCCATCCCATTTAATGCCGCCGCGCAGACCCGACCGGCCTGCGATGGGCAAAGCGTCACGCTCCGGGTGTCACGCCTGACGCCAAACGGTACGCTGGCGGGGCTTGCCGATGCCGTGAAGGCACAACGGGCCTGGTATATGTCACACGGCTACAAGAGTGATTCGGTCGTGATGGCGACCTTGCTCGACGGCAGCCGGGTCTCCACCCGCGAGTTCGTGACAATCCACACCCGCACCGGCACCGCGCCGGAGCTCAAGCGCGATGCGGCGTGGGAGGCGTTCGTCGCCGCCTACAAGGCCAACTCGACAATCGGCAGCGAAACACGCTTTTGCCTGCCACGGGGCGCAAAGCTGTCTGGGTAGGCAGGGCTCAGGGCGTTCCGGCGGCGGGCTGGCTGGTCGGTGCAGACGGGCTGGCGGCGTCGGCCTGCGGCGTGGCAGCCTTGCGCACGGGTCGGCATGATTTGTGCGATTTGACGAGCGAGCCCGTCTCGAAGGATTCGCTGCATGCCCGCTTTTTCGTAGGCGGCGGCGCAGGCGCTGCTACGGTCTCCACCGCAGCCGGAGCCTGGTCCGCAAAAGCCAGGACAGGTCCGGCGCCGACCGCAACCGCAACGCAAACCAGAAAAGCCGTGCAACGCATTGGAAAATACTCCGGATTGAACAGTGCGCAGCCATAGGGAATTGAAGTTGCCCTGAAAACCCTGGTGGTGGCCGGCAGACGCATGAATGGGTCGGCCCCGCCGGCTTACCCGGCGAGGTCGCGCCTTACTTCTTGGCCGGTGGCGCCTCGGCTGCCAGCTTCACGCCGATAAAGCCCGGCGGATTCGGGCCGCGCTGAAACAGCAGCAGAACCGTCTCGCGACCGGCCTTCCTCGCATCGGCAATCGCGCGTGCGGCTGCGGCGGGGGTCGTCGTCGGGACCTGATTGATGCTCAGGATAACATCGCCGCGCTGCATACCCTGTGCTGCGGCATCGCTCGATGGGCTGACGGAGGCGATCACGACGCCCTGGACCGACTCGGCCAGCCGCAGCTCGCCGCGGATTTTCGCGGTCAGGCTGCTGAGTTTGATGCCAAGCCCGGCCTCAAGTGTCTCGACGTCGGGCTTGTCTGGCTCGGCAGCCGACTCGTCAGGGTCGCCGCCGCCCAGACGTGCGGCAAGGACCTTGTCGCTTGGCCGCTCGCCAACCGTTGCCCGGATTGTCAGGCGCTTTCCGCTGCGGACGATCTCGATCGGCACGCTTGTCCCTATGGCGGTGTTGGACACGATGAACTGCAAGCTGTTGTCAAATGCCACTTCCTGATCGGCAACTTTCAGGATGACGTCGCCCTGTTTGACGCCAGCCCGTGACGCCGGACCGCCTGGTTCGACATTTGCGACGATCTCACCCTTGTCCTTGGGTAGGCCCAGACCCGCTGCAATATTGTCGGACAGCGCCTGAATGCTGACGCCAAGGTAACCGCGCCGGACCTTCCCGTTGGCGCGCAGCTGATCAATGACCGGCTTGGCGACTTCGGCCGGAATGGAGAACCCTAGGCCGATGTTGCCGCCCGATGGCGTGAAGATGACCGTGTTGATCCCGACGACATTGCCGTTGAGATCGAACAACGGCCCGCCCGAATTACCCTGATTGATCGAGGCGTCGGTCTGGATGTAGCGGTCATAGGCACTGCCGGACTGGATGTTGCGGTGAAGTGCCGAGACGATTCCCGCCGTAACGGTACCGCCAAGGCCGAACGGGTTGCCGATGGCAATCGCCCAGTCGCCGACGCGGACTTTCGATGAATCACCGAATGCCACGAATGGCAGGTCTTTTGCGTCGATCTTGAGCAACGCGAGATCAGCAAGCGTATCACGCCCGATCAGCTTGGCCTTATACTCGCGGCGGTCGGCGAGGATCACCGTGATGGTGTCGACCGGCGTATCGCCACCCTTGCCTGAAACAACATGGTTGTTGGTCACCACATAGCCATCAGCCGAAATGAGGAAGCCCGAGCCGAGCGAGGTTGCATCACGGGTAACCGGAGGTGGGGCGCCTTGCCCTGGGGCACCGCCACCCTGTTGTTCCTGGAACTTCTTGAACAGCTCCTCAAGCGGGCTGCCCGGCGTAATGCCAGCAAAGCGGTTGACCTCGACCTTTTGGGTCGTGGACACGTTGACCACGGCCGGCAAAAGCTTGGCCGTCAAATCTGCGAAGCTTTGGGGAGCGCCACCGGGTGCCGCTGATGTCATCTGCACCGCGGCCTGTGGCGCGCCGGCTGATCCGGCCTGTGCCAAGGCAAGCGTGGCGGCGCTACCGGCGATCAAGGCGCCAGCAGTCAGGGCATAAACAATTCGCACGTCGATCTGTCTCCACATGTGTCGGCTTCCACTAGGACACCCGGCTCTTGACGTTGCCGATGTGCCACAGTCAAGGCACTTCTAGTTCCCGCACATGGACTTGCGATTAACAGCCGCAGGTTCCCAAGCAGCGGGAGCCTAGCGGCGCTGCCCCTCAAACTCCCGCAGGAACTCGTTGCCCGGACCCATGACGATGGTGCCACCGTCCGCAAAGGTCGCGCGATAAGCCTGCATGGCCCGGTAGAAAGCATAGAATTCCGGATCCGCTCCGAACGATTCGGCATAGATGCGGGCGGTGTTCGAATCTGCCTCGGCCCGGACCAACTGGGCCTGCTTGGCACCCTGAGCCCGAATCGTGGTGGCTTCCTGACGCCGCGCAGTCCGCATCCGTTCATAGGCCGAATCCAGCGGCGTACCGGTGGGCAGGTCGGCGCGTTTTATCCGGACGTCGATGATTTCTGCACCATAGCCCTTGGCAGCCTTGTTCACGCTGGCCTGGATGTCATCCATCAACCGGCCGCGTTCAGGGCTGAGCAAGGCAGCGAACGGCTTTGCACCGAGCTCATTGCGCAGCCTTGAGCCGAGAATGCGCGCCAGAGCCTCAGCGACCCGCTCCTCATTGCCAACGGTCTGGTACATGCGCAGCGGATCAACAATCCGAAAGCGGGCAAACGCGTCAACCTCCAGCCGTAGCTGATCGGTCGAAAGCACGGTCTGCGCGGGCATGTCGAGATCGAGCACACGTTTGTCGACGAAGACGACATCCTCGATGAAGGGAATCTTCGCGACCAGGCCGGCCCCGGTGCGTCCGAATGCCGCCTTCGGATCATAGGCGTTGACAATTGCCTCGGGCTTCCCGAGCCGGACGATGATCGCCTGACTGGTTTCCGGCACGCGGAACACGGATGCGCTGAGCAGGATCAGCAGCAGAACTGCGGCCCCGGCAAGCATGATTGGACGACCGAAGACTGTCATATCACTGCCCCTGCGCGGGTTGAGCGGCGGCAGCGCGGGCACGGCGCTGCACCTCGGGGAGCGGCAGATACGGCGTGACGCCCTGGGCATCAATCACCGTCTTATCGACCTTCTTCATCACGTCTTCCATCGTTTCCAGATACATGCGCTTGCGCGTCACGACGGGGGCCAGCCGGTATTGGGCATAGACCGCATTGAACAGGGCAGTTTCACCCTGTGACCGCGCGGTAACCGACTGCGAATAGGCGCGTGCATCGTTCAGATACTGCTGCGCCTCCTGCTGTGCCGCCGACACGTCCTTGAACGCATCATCCACCGCCTGCGGCGGGTCGGCCTGCTTGATATCGACACCGAGCACCTCAACCCCGGAGCGGTAGCTATCGAGGACTTCCTGAATGCGCTCACGCACCTGATCGGCAATGGCGGCGCGCTGCGGACCAACCGCATCGTTCAGGGTCGCGTCCCCGATCTCCGACCGCATCGCCGACTCCGCAACTTCCTTGATCGTCGCGGTCGGGTCCTTCATCTCGAACAGAAACAGCTCCGGCTGCTTGATCTTCCACCGCACCGCATAGGCAATATCGATAATATTCTGGTCGCCGGTCAGCATCAGATTCTCGCCGGCACCATCGGGGGCACCGATATCGACCGAATTGACCTGCTCGACCGGCGGCTTGACCACCACGTCAATTGGTGACGGCAGTTTGAAATGCACCCCGGGCCCCGTCGTCTCCACATAGCTGCCGAGTCGCGTGACCACGCCGCGCTCCTGGACATCGACACGGTAGAAGCTGGTTGAAACCACCCAGAGCAGCACAGCAGCGCCACCGATCAGCGTCCAGGGAATGCTGCCGCGCCCACCGGGCATCGACCCGCGCAGCCGGTCCTGGCTGCGACGGATAAACGCCTCAAAATCCGGCCCGTTGCCGCGATTGCCGCGGCCACCATCCCCGCGCGGGCCACCGCCCCACGGGTTTCTGGGGCCATCGCCGCCACCGCTACGCCCGGGCCCATCAGAGCCACCCTCATTCTGCCAAGGCAATTCACGCTCCCGCTCGTTGCGACCACTGCCCGCACTATATACGAAGCGCTTCTAGGATTTACGAGGGTGAGCGATGACCGTTGATGCACGCGCGGTAACAAAGGCCGTTGAAGACGCCGCAAACGGCAGGGCGAGCGGCATTGCGGTCAGGTCCGACGGGACGGTCGGGCTGATTCTTGCGGTCGACGGAATTGACCGGGCGGCAGCAGCCACCCTCCAGGCAGGCGTTGAGCAGGCCGCAAAATCAATCGCTGGCGTGACCGGCGTGCGCGTGATCCTGACCGCTGACCGGGATGCGATGCCGACCGAGCCCGCCAAACCGGCGATCCGCTCGATCCTCGCCGTCGCCAGCGGCAAGGGCGGGGTCGGAAAGTCCACCGTTGCAGCCAATCTTGCGGTCGCACTGGGCAAAATGGGCCGCAAGGTCGGGCTGCTGGACGGCGACATCTATGGGCCGTCTGTCCCGACGTTGATGAACGCCAACGTCCGCGCAGAACTGATCGCCAACCGCATCCAGCCGGTCGAGGCCTGGGGCATCAAGGCGTTGTCGATGGGAATGATGACGGACCCGGGCAAAGCGGTGATCTGGCGCGGCCCCATGGCCGCTTCCGCCTTTACCCAGTTGATCGAACTCGCGGACTGGGGTGATCTCGACATTCTGGTCATCGACATGCCGCCGGGAACCGGAGACATTCAGCTGACGCTTGCCCAAAAGGTCAAACCGAACGGCGCGGTGATCGTATCGACCCCGCAGGATCTGGCGCTGATCGACGCGGACCGGGCAATCTCGATGTTTGCGCAAACCGATGTCCGGGTCATCGGGATCGTCGAGAATATGAGCTTCCATATCTGCGAATCCTGCGGACACGAAAGCCATCCGTTTGGCCATGGCGGGGCGGAGGACATCTCAACCAAGCTCGGCGTTCCGTTTCTCGGGCGGATTCCGCTGACCGCCTCGATCCGCGCTGCCTCTGACGCCGGAACGCCGCCGGCGGCGGGTGCCGGCCCGGATGCGGCAGCGTTTGCCGCGATTGCCGCCAGCGTCGCGGCTGCTTTGGGGATATAGGAGGCCGCTGATGCCACTCTCCACCGATGCTGATATTCGAACGTTGCTGTCCGGGGTACGAACGATTGCGCTGGTCGGCGCATCAGACAATCCCGCCCGTGCCAGCAATGAAGTGATGGCGATGCTGCTGGATCATGGCTACCGGGTGATCCCGGTCAACCCACATACTGACAGCGCGACCATCCACGGTGTGCCGGTGGTAAAGGCTTTGGCAGAAATTGCAGGGCCAATCGACCTCGTCGATATTTTTCGCAATTCAGCAGACGCCGGCACCATCGTCGACGCAGCCATTACGGTCGGTGCCAAGGCTGTTTGGCTGCAACTTGGCGTCATCAATGAGGCTGCGGCGGCCCGGGCAGAGGCGGCGGGTCTGAAGGTCGTTATGGACCGTTGCCCAAAGCTCGAGATCAGGCGTCTGGCGATGGCACCGGTCTGAACCGGATATTCAGGCGGGGAGCGGCTGTTGCTGGCCCCGCGCGGCCCGCCAGACCTGAAGCGCCGTAATCCCGTTCCCAACTCGCCGCACCACCTCGCTGTGAAGCAGGGGCGACGCGGCGACCACCCCGTGCAATTTCGGTTCGGCTTTGTTGAAGCGCAGCGCGCCGCCGTCCCGGTCGGTGATAATGCCACCAGATTCGGTCAGGATGAGTGCGGCAGCGGCGATATCCCATTCACCCATCGGTCGCCCTTCAAAAAAGGCGTCAGCCTCGTCGCTGGCGACTTTGGCGATCCGGAGCGCCAGGCCGTTGGGCTTTTCGACGGTCAGCGGCCCCCACGGCTCAGGCCACCATTTGGCGGCAATCGTCGCGGCATCGCCAGGTAGCCGACAATGTTCGATGCTGTCGCACGTCGATACCTCGATGCGATGCTCGTTCAACCAGACACCCTGGCCGGCCTCCGCGATAAAAAACTGATTGCGCGCCGGTGCCGCCAACACGCCAAGGACGGGGACACCGTCCTCAACCAGCGCAACCGACACCGCCCAACCGGTGCGCCCGCGGAGGAAGTCGCGCGTACCGTCGATCGGATCGACGATCCAGACCCGGCGGCGATCCAGCCGGTCCGCATTGTCCTGCGTCTCCTCTGACAGCCAGCCATAGTCTGGCCGGGCTGACATCAACCGTTCGCGGAGCAGGGCGTTCACCGCCAAATCAGCCTCCGACACCGGATTGTCCGGGGATTTCTCCCAGCTTTCGACCTCGCCGCTGAAAAAGAAAGACCGCGCCACGACGGCCGCGTCTTCGACTGCTGAGACAAGCAGGTGGCGGTCGCGATCACGCACCGGCGACCACCATTCCCTCGATCAGGCAGGTCGGCGCGTTGATCGCATGCCGGAATGTCAGGTCGTCAGCGGGCGTCAGGTTGCGGAACATGTCCGCCAGATTGCCGGCTATCGTGACTTCGGCGACCGCACCAGCAATCTCGCCGTTCTCGATCAGGAATCCGACGGCGCCCCGGCTATAGTCACCGGTCAAACCGTTGACGCCCTGCCCAATCAATTCGGTGACGAGAAAACCGCGCTTGATGTCGCCGATTAAGGCATCCCGGCTGGTCACGCCTGCTGCCATATGGACATTGGTCGGTCCAGCCCCGGGGGGGCCACCGATCCCGCGCGACGCATGCCCGGTTGGCGCCAGCCCCAATTGCCGAGCCGACGCACTGTCCAGCAGCCAGCCCGTCAGAATACCCGAGTCGATCAGAGCGCGCGGACCGGTTGGCAGACCTTCGCCGTCGAACGGCTTGGAGCGCAACCCGCGACGCAGGTGCGGATCATCAAGGATTGTGACGCTCGGGCTGAACACGGCGGCGCCGAGCGCATCGAGCAGGAAACTCGTCCGCCGGGTAATCGCAGCACCCGAGATCGACCCGATCAGGTGGCCAACCAAACCTGCCGAGACGCGGGGATCAAAGACCACCGGCATCGGTCCCGTCTCAAGCTTGATCGGATTCATCCGTGCAACCGTCCGCTCGCCAGCCTTGCGGCCAGTCATCTCCGGCGAATCGAGGTCCGTGAGATAGCGGGCACCGTGATGCGCATAGTCGCGCTGCATATCGGTGCCTTCGCCCGCCAGCACGCTGGCTGAGATGCCGTGGGACGAGGTGGAGTAGCCGCCCCGGAAGCCGCCGCTGGTCGCCAGCGCGATCGTCGCGCGTCCCGCG
>JAYVLC010000305.1:0-2486 GCA_043759675.1 Sphingosinicellaceae bacterium | reverse complement strand
CTGTCGCAGGTTCACGAGCGACACCATCATCAGCGCCTCAAGCGATTTTCCGTTCGCCTTCAGGACGTTTTGCAGCATGGCTGCTGCGCCCTTGTCATCGCCTTGCGCAATCCGGGTCATCGCAAGCTGTGTTTGGAGCGACGGCTCCTTTGGTGCACCGGTCGCGGCCTTTTCGAGATATTCCTGCGAGGTCTTGTAGTCACCACGCCGCGCATAGGCCGAGCCAGCGAGTGCATAGACGCGGGCATCGGCCTTGCCCGATTCAAGGATCGGCTTCAGCGTCTCCAGCGCGCCACCGGAATCGCCCTTGCGCAGCTGAACAGCTGCATAGAGCTTCCGCGCCAGTTCGCTTTGGGGAATTTGCGAAACCACCTTGCCGAGAAAATCTTCGGCCTGCTGCATGTTGCCGAGCTGATAAGCCAGCATCCCCTGCAACATCAGCGCAGGCGGATAGGTATTTATGACACCCCTGGTGCGCGTCATCAGCGCACTGGCCGCCGCATATCGGCCAGCGCGCGCTTCGAGGACCGCCTGCAGATACAGCGCCAGCGGGTGATTGGGCACGAGCCCCTGAATTTTCCTGAGGTCGGCGCGCGAAGCGTCCTCACGCCGAAGGTCACCAAGCGTCCCGGCCCGTTCAAGCAGCGCCTCAACACTGTTCGGGTCGACCTGAAGCGCCTCGTTGAAATAGGCCAGCGATGGTTCGAGCCCGGCCCTTGCCCGCACCATGTCGCCTTTGAGCAGCAGGCCTTTCATGTTGGTCTTGTCGATCACCAGTGCCTGATCAACCAAGCCTTCGCCGGTAGCGGCATCGCCGTTCATCGACTGGAAACGGCCGAGGTCGATCAGACACTCCGGGTCATTTGGTGCGATACGCTGTGCAAGTTCAAATTCGGCGCGGGCGCGATCGACCTGCGCCAATGCCACTTGCACCCGGCCCCGCATCCGGGCGGCATAGGCAGCAAATTGCTCCGGAACGACGGCCGAGTCGGCCTCGTTCATCGCGCGCTGGAACTGCCGCTGAAGCAGCAAAGCATGCGCCATCAAATGGTGGGTCTTGTCACGTGGAAAGCCTGCAGCGGCGGCCTTTTCCAGCTCGATCTGGGCTGCGACACCGTTGCCGGCCTCAAGCATGATCCGGGCACTCAGGACGCGGGCCAACGCGTTGCTCGGGTTAATTTTCAGCGCTTTCATCGCCTCGATACGCGCCCCGCGAACATCGCCCTTGCTGAATCGCGCAAAGCCCTGGTCAACGAGCGACGTCGGCTGGGTCCGCGTGTCGGCCATCGCCGGTGCGACCGCCAACAGCGCCACCGCTGCTGCCATCCCGAGGGGCCCGATACCCGTGCGTGCCTTCATGATCTGCGCCCTTGCCCACGACAGCGGTTTGCTGCCTGCTTCTCGCTCAACAGTCTTTAGAACAGCCTAACCGATCACGCCTCGATCTCATACTGCCGCATGAGATCGTAAAGCGTCGGCCGACTGATCCCAAGCGCCTTGGCAGCGCCCGAAATATTGGCGTCGTTGCGCGCCAGCGCAAGCCGGATTGCCCGCCGGTCAGCAAGTTCACGCGCCGCCTTCAAATTCAGGAATTCATCGTTCGCACCCGGGTTGCCGAGATCAAGGTCAGCCGCCGACAGCCGCGCGCCGTCGGCCATGATGACAGCCCGCTTCAACCGATTTTCAAGCTCGCGCACATTGCCTGGCCAATGCCATGATGTCAGCGCAGCCAGCGCATCGGGTGTAAACCCTTTGACAGGCCGCCCAAGGTCGGCGCTGAACTTCTGGACGAAATGATGCGCGAGCAGCGCTGCATCACCGTCCCGCTCGGCCAGCGGCGGGATTCGAACCACAATCTCGGCCAACCGGTAATATAAATCCTCCCGAAATGACCCGGCGGAAATCATCTCTTCAAGATTCTGGTGGGTTGCACACACAATTCGGACATCAACCGGAATCGCCTTTCGACCGCCGACCCGTTCGATGACGCGCTCCTGGAGGAACCGCAGCAATTTGACCTGCAACGGCAGCGGAATATCACCGACCTCGTCCAGAAACAGCGTGCCGCCTTCAGCCAGTTCGATTTTGCCTTCGGTGGTCTTGTTCGCACCGGTAAACGCGCCGCGTTCATAGCCAAACAATTCGGATTCAAGCAGATTTTCCGGTATGGCGGCGCAGTTGATCACGACAAACGGCTGTTTGACCCGGAGGCTCGCCCGGTGCAGCCCCCGGGCGAGCACCTCCTTGCCGGTCCCCGACGCCCCGAGCAGCATGACCGAAACATCCGCTGATGCGACGCGCTCGATCATGTGTGCGACCTTGGTCATCACTGGCGATGCGGTGATCAGTCCGCCAAGGAGTGTCCCCGTACCACTGGTTTGAAGGCGGCGATTCTCGGCTTCAATATCGAACAGATGAAACGCGCGCTTAACGATGAGGCCAAGCTCGTCAAAATCGACCGGCTTCTCGTAGAAATCATAGGCTCC
>JAYVLC010000304.1:0-2720 GCA_043759675.1 Sphingosinicellaceae bacterium | reverse complement strand
CGGGCTTTGGCGCGGCTCGAGTTGAACCGGGCGGTTGATCTGCTGTTCCACCTGCCGGTGTCGGCAATCGAGCGGTTTCCGATCGACGAGCTGTCGCATGCCTGGGTCGACCGGGTGGTCACCATCGAGATCGTGGTGCTCAATCACCTTGAAGGGCGGGGGAAAGCCCCGACCCGGGTGGCCTGCGTTGACCGGAACCACACGCCGCTGACGTTGGTCTATTTCGCCGACCGGGGTGGTTACGCGAAGAAAATCCTGCCGCCCGGAGAACGGCGCCTCATCAGTGGCCGACTTGAGGCCTATGGCTCGATGTTGCAGATGGTCCACCCCGATCATGTCCTGCCAATCGGCGGCGGTGCCCTGATACCGGAACGCGAGCCGGTTTACGGATTGACCGAAGGTATCGCCAACAAGCGGATGGGGACATTGGTGGCGCTGGCCCGCGACCGTGCGCCGGAGTTGCCGGAATGGATCGAGCCAAGTGTGCTGGCGAGCCGGAACTGGCCGGCGTGGAAGGTGGCAACCGAGGCGGTCCATTTGCTCGACTCTGAAGGTCCGGCGCGCGACCGGCTGGCCTATGATGAGCTGCTGGCCAATCAACTGGCGCTGATGCTGGTGCGGGCTGATACTAGGCGACGCAAAGGTCGGGCACTGCCGGGGACAGGCAAGCTGACCGGGGCGCTGACTGCCCGTCTGCCGTGGCCGATGACCGGCGCGCAGCGGCGGGTCATCGCAGAGATCGCCGGAGACCTCGCACAAGGCTCGCCAATGCTGCGTCTGCTTCAGGGGGACGTTGGGTCGGGAAAGACGCTCGTCGCGCTCCAGGCCCTGCTTACGGCGGTTGAGAGCGGTGCCCAGGGGGCCTTCCTCGCCCCGACCGAAATCCTCGCGCGCCAGCATCTGGCAGCGCTGACATCGATGCTCGGCGACCTGCCGGTCCGCGTGGCGATTTTGACGGGTCGGGAGAAGGGCAAGACCCGCGCCGATACGCTTGCGGCGCTGGCGGCAGGCGAGATTGACATCCTTGTCGGCACCCACGCGATTTTTCAGGAGGCGGTGGCCTACCGCGACCTTGGCCTCGCGGTCATTGATGAACAGCACAAGTTCGGCGTTCATCAGCGCCTGATGCTGGCGAACAAGGCGGAACGACCGGCACATGTGCTGGTGATGACCGCAACGCCGATCCCGCGCACCCTGACGCTGACGGTCTACGGCGAGATGGACGTGTCCCGGATCGACGAAATGCCGCCGGGACGCCAGCTGATTGATACGCGCGTGGTCGGGCTCGAGCGGTTGCTGGAAATCTATGAGGCGCTTGGGCGGCACATCGCCAGTGGCGGCCAAGCCTATTGGGTGTGCCCGCTGGTCGAGGAATCGGAGACCGGCGACCTCGCCGCAGCCGAAGCGCGGGCGGCGTCTTTGCAGGAACGTTTTGGCCCGGCGATCGGTCTGGTCCACGGTCGGATGAAGGGTCCGGACAAGGATGCGGCGATGGCGGCGTTCCAGTCGGGTGAAACGCGCGTTCTGGTGGCAACGACAGTGATCGAGGTGGGTGTCGATGTGCCAAACGCGACGCTGATGATCGTCGAGCAGGCCGAACGCTTTGGTCTGGCGCAGTTGCATCAGCTGCGCGGGCGGGTCGGACGGGGGAGCGCCAAATCGGTGTGCCTGCTGTTGCGGGCACCAAGCGTCAGTGAAACCGCGAAGGCGAGGCTGTCGCTGATGCGCGAAACAAATGACGGCTTCCGCATTGCGGAGGAGGACCTGAAACTGCGGGGCGCGGGGGAGATTCTCGGGACCAAACAGAGCGGTGAAGTCGAATTCCGCATCGCCGACCCGGTGCAGATTGCCAACCTGCTGCCGGTGGCCCGCGATGACGCGCGGCTGCTCGTGGATCGCGACGGCGGGTTGGCCAGCGCGCGGGGTGAGGCGGCAAGGACGCTGCTGTATTTGTTTGAACGGGATGCAGCGGTGGGGTTGTTGCGGTCGGGGTAATGCCTCTCCCTTGAGGGGAGAGGGCGACTCGCGCTTCAGCGCGAGCGGGGTGAGGGTGACGCGCTGCTACTGCAGCGCCAACGATATAGCCCGCAGCACATTTTCCAAACCCGTCAGTATTTCTGCATTCCGGAAGCGTAACACCCGATATCCTTGGCCTCCGAGAAACGCAGTGCGCGCCGCGTCCTCGGTGATCCGGTCATCGTGCTGCGGGCCATCCGCTTCGATGATCAACTGTGCATCCAGCGAGGCAAAGTCGGCGATAAATGGCCCGATGCGGTGCTGGCGGCGGAATTTCACGCCGTTCATCCGGCGGTCGCGGAGAGACTTCCACAGGATCGCTTCAGCTTTGGTCGAGAATCGGCGGAGCGCCTTGGCGCGTTCGAGCTGGATCGGGTCAGGGTCGCGTTTCATGGTTGCGCCTTCACTGCGTTGCGGCGGTCACCCTCACCCCGCTCAAGCTGCCGCTTGAGTCGCCCTCTCCCCTCAAGGGAGAGGGGTTAAAGAATCCCGTAGAGCGGGTGATCCTTCATGTCAGAAATTAACATCCCATGCCGTTTCGCTCCCATGGAGAGCTTGATGGACCTGTCGACGGTGATCACGAGGTTTTCATCGGTTACTTTCACCCCGTCGATGCGGACCGCGCCTTCACGGATTTTGCGGCGGGCTTCACCTTTGGAACTGGCGAACCCCAGCTGGGTGGTGGCGTCCAGGATGCTGATTGA
>JAYVLC010000303.1:0-3848 GCA_043759675.1 Sphingosinicellaceae bacterium | reverse complement strand
CCGTCGACAATCAGTTCGCGGTGCCCGCCAACATCGGAAGCCGCGACGAGCTTTTGCTGCGCCATCGCCTCCAATGGTTTCAGCGGCGTCACCAGGTCGGTCAGCCGCATCGCCTTGCGCGGATAGACCAGCACATCGATCAAACTATAATAGCGATCAACATCCTGGTGCGGGACACGGCCACTGAAATGGATGCGGCCTGCCGCCGGTGAGGTTGCGGCCTGCGCGGCCAGCGCGTCAGCCATGGGTCCACCGCCGACCAGCAGGAGCTGCAGATTGGGTCGGGCCGCAACCAGCGCAGGCATGGCGGCGATCAGGTCGTCGAGCCCCTCATAGTCATAGAATGATCCGATGAACCCGATCACCTCGCTGTTGGCGGACAGGCCGAGTGTCGCTGCCAAACCGGTGTCGCGCGGTAGCGGTGAGCCGAACTGCGCAAGATCGACCCCGTTGGGGATATGGAACAGCTTGTCAGCAGCGATCCCGCGCTGGCGCAGGTCACCAAGCAGCCCATGACAAATCGCCCCGACCGCCTCGGCGCGGCGGCAAACCCAGGTCTCGAGTGCCCGCGTCAGGCGATATTGGACTGACGTCTCGGTTCCGGTCCCATTACCAACCGCCGCGTCCTCCCAGAAGGCGCGAATCTCATAAACCAGTGGCAGGCGATGCCGCCGCGCGACGCCGCTTGCAGCCAATGCGGTCAGAACGGGTGAATGGGCATGGATGATGTCCGGCCGGGTTTCACGGACCAGTTTGTCGAGTGCCCGGGCGGTCGCGCGCACCTCTGACAGGATAGGGACCGGACCCGGCCGCGGCGTGCGATGAAACGTCAGCCCTTCAATCACCTCGACCGACGGTCCGCTCGCGGAATGACGCGGAGTGGTCAGGTGCACGGTGTCCCAGCCGCGACGCCGCGACGCCTCGATCAGCGCACGCGTACGAAAACTATACCCGCTGTGCAGCGGCAGTGAATGGTCGAGGACATGGAGTATCCGCAAAATCAGGCGCGGGCGCGCAGGTCTGCGACGCAGCGGGCAGCGGTGCGCCCATCCCAAAATTCGGGCCGGACCGGCGCCGGCGCTTCGGCCGCCAGCGCCGCAGCGACATCGGCCGCCAGCGTGGCCGCGCAGGTCAGCCGATTGGTGCCCTGGGTCACGGTGATCGGCCGCTCGGTATTCTCCCGCAGCGTCAAACAGGGAATGCCAAGGTAGGTGGTTTCTTCCTGCAATCCGCCCGAATCGGTCACCACAATCGCCGACCCGCTGACCAGGCTCATGAACGGGCGGTAGCTTTGCGGCTCCAGCAGACGGATGTCGGCAGCCGACAAGCGGTCAAGCAGGCCAAACCGGGTCAGCCGTTCGCGGGTGCGCGGGTGAACCGGGAACACCAGCGGCAAACCGGCGGCGACCTGCTCAAGCGCTGCCACCAAGGCAGCAAGCGGGGCGGCACCATCAACATTTGACGGCCGGTGCAGCGTGACAACACCGTAGCCGCCGCGAGCCAGGCCAAGGCTTGCGCCCGCGCCGTCGGCCTCGATCCGTGGCCGGATCATCTCATAGCTGTCGAGCATGATATTGCCGACCCGTGTCACGCGTGAGGCCGGGATCCCCTCAGCGGCCAGGTTTTCGTCGGCATCTGGCGACGGGGTCCACAACACGTCGCAAAGCACGTCGGTGACCAACCGGTTG
Organism: Sphingosinicellaceae bacterium; assembly: GCA_043759675.1. Lineage (GTDB taxonomy): Bacteria > Pseudomonadota > Alphaproteobacteria > Sphingomonadales > Sphingomonadaceae > JADCGM01. The sequence goes on along the minus strand of JAYVLC010000303.1, from coordinate 2,160 downwards.
ATCTCTTCGGGCATGCTGCGGTCCCGTGACCGGAGCCCGGCCTCCAGATGCACGGTGCGAATACCGAGCTTCGCCCCCACCATGGCGCAGGCCGCCGTCGAATTGACGTCACCCACCACCACCAGCCAGTCGGGCCGATTGGCGATGGCGATCTTCTCGTAGGCAACCATCACACCGCCGGTCTGTTCGGCGTGACTGCCCGATCCGATGCCCAGGTGATGGTCCGGCACCGGGAGTGACAGATCAGCAAAAATATCGTCCGACATGTTGGCATCATAGTGCTGGCCTGTGTGAATCAGCACCGGCACGAAACCAGCCGAGGCCTGCAGCGCATGCCAGAGCGGTGCGACCTTCATGAAGTTGGGCCGCGCGGCCGCGACAAGGTGGACGTGCTGCTTCACTGACTCCGATTCCCCTGATCAGCCTGCGGGTTACCCGTTGTCCGCAGCAGCAGCAACCTGCGACCATCACCAAATTGCTGCGTCGGCCTGATGCTGCTAGTCTTTTGCGATGGTTGACAACATCGCTCTGGTTATCGCGCACGCCCTGCTGGTCATAGCGATCCTGCGCAGTGTGCGCGCAAGCAAGGAAGCGCAAACCAGGGCGCTGAAATCATGGCGAGACACATAGCGTGAGGGACATATTTTTTGTCCTGTTCATGCTGTTTTTGTTCGGTCTGGCGTTCGTCAGGCCCTACCTCGCTACCGTTTGCTACATCTGGGTCGACCTGCTGCAACCCCAGCAACAATCCTATTATCTGCTGAACACCGCCCCGATCAGCATGATTGCCGCGATCGTGGCGATCCTCGCCTATCTCATTGCCGACCAGGACAAGCAGGTTCGCATCAACAGCGTCCAGATTCTGCTGGTTGTGATGATCGGATGGATTACCATTACCACATCGTCGGCTGAAATGGCGGAAGATGCCTGGTTCAAATGGAGCGCAGCCTGGAAGGCGCTCGCGTTTGCGGCGTTTTTACCCCTCGTGATCCGTAGTCGCCTGCAGATCGAAACCACATTGCTGGTCATCCTGTTCACCATCTCCGCGCTGATGTTTTCGGGGGCGTTCAAAACCATGCTCGGCGGTGGCGGCTACGGGCATTTGAGTTTTCTGGTGCAGCGAAACGTTGGCCTGTTTGAGGCGAGCACCTTGACGACGGTGGCGATCGGAATGATTCCAATCGCAATTTACCTGTACCAGTACAGCCTGCTGTTCCCGAAATCGAAGTGGAGCGCACTGGTCACCATCGGGATATGCGGTTCGGCGATTCTGGTCGTCGTCGGATCGGAAGCGCGGACCGGATTTCTGTGTGTCGCGGCGATCGCGGTCCTGCAATTCCGCCACGTCAAGCGCAAACTGTTGGTTGCGACAGTGACGACTTTGGCTGGCGTCGCATCAATTCCGTTTTTGCCGGACTCGTTTACAGGGCGCATGAACACCATCGAAACCTATGATGAAGACACGTCCGCCTCAACCCGCCTCGCAATGTGGCAATGGACTCTGGCGCGCACGACCGTGCATCCATTTGGTGGCGGGTTCGGAATTTGGCGCACCAGCGAGATTGTCTATGAGGTCAAAAGCCGGTCCGGTGCGCCCGGCAACGGTACGGACGGCACCAAAAAAGTAAAAGACGAAGCCCGCGGATTCCATAGCTCCTATTTTGAGATGCTGGGCGAGCAAGGCTGGCCCGGCCTGGCAATTTTTGTGGCAATATTTGCCGGGACGATTGTCCAGCTTTCATCAATTGCGCGTCGGGTGAAGGGCATTCCGGAGCTGGAATGGACCGTCGGTTGCGCCCGCGCGCTGTCGCATCTCACAATCGTCTATCTCGTCGGCAGCGTCTTCACGGCATTGGCGTTCCAGACTACGATTTATTACGCCATCGCGCTTAGCATCTCCTTGATCAACATCGTCGCCTGGCGCCTGGCGTCATTGAAGCGTGAGGCCGCGCTGGCCAGGCGCGGGGCAGTGGCGAGCCGGTAGGTGGTCAGCCATCGTGTCGCCACCGGAGCCGACCTGCCAGCGCTGCGGACTGTGATAGATGCGGCCATGGGCGAGCTGCTGTCGAACTTCCTGACCGCAGCCGAGGTCGCCGCCAGCTATGCGGTGATGGGCCTCGACACGCAATTGGTGACCGATGGGACCTATTTCGTGATCGA
>JAYVLC010000302.1:0-3512 GCA_043759675.1 Sphingosinicellaceae bacterium | reverse complement strand
CCATGATTTGCCGAAACAGGTCGGATTCGATCTGGCGGGTCAGCCACGCCTGAACCGCAGCGATGTTCTGGGTGTCAAACCAGACCTGATCGACGGCGGCAAACTGCCGAACGAACGGCATGGTCGCAGCGTCGGCCATCGACTGAACGTCGCCGCATAGCCAGCCCGTCGCTTGCAATCGCGCGTCCAGATCGGCCACTATGGAAAGTCCGGCTGTACGGTGCAGGAGCGGGTCGCCGACATAGCGGCCTGGGTATTTGTAGCGATCAAGATGATTTTTGAACGGGCCATCGATCTGTTCGATCAGGTCCGGGTCATCGCCGCATAGCCATTCCTTCGGGCCGGAACGTCGCAGCGCCCAGCGCATGATGTCGGCGCTTTCGTCGATGACTTCGCCGCAGGGGAGCACCAGCACCGGCACCGTTGCCTTGGGCGAGGCACGGATCATGTCGGCTGGCTTGTTGCCGAGCTGGACTTCGCGAAGTTCCACGATCTCGCCGGCAACCAGCAATGCCATGCGGGTGCGCATCGCATAGGGACAGCGCCGGAAGCTGTAGAGAATAGGCCGATCAGCCATTGGGAAACCCCTGTGAATGCGCAATTTGGTCAGGCTTACCACAAGCGGGAGTTTCGCAGACCCTGCCGAACCCGCCATAATCGCACCGAACCTGAAACCCCGGAGTGATTCGATGCCGTTGAAGACGCCGATCTGCAACCTGTTGGGTGTTGACTATCCAATCCTGCTCGCCGGGATGGGTGGGGTGTCTTACGCCGAAGTCTGTGCGGCAGTCAGTGCCGCCGGGGGCTTTGGGTCGCTCGGCATGGCCGGAACCCGGCCCGAATTCATTCGGGATCAGATGCGGCGGGTCAAGGAGTTGACCGACAAGCCATTCGGTGTCGACCTTCTGGCGGCGCAGCCTGAATCGCTGACGGCTGCGGTGGACATCATCATCGAGGAAGGCGCGACGGCGTTCATCGCCGGGCTGGGTGTGCCAAGCGGGATCATCGAAAAGCTGCACGGCGCCGGGATTATCGTGATGAGCATGTGTGGCTCCGTCCGTCACGCGGTGAAGGCCGCCGAGGCAGGCTGCGACGTCGTGATCGCACAAGGGACAGAAGGCGGCGGGCATACCGGCACCGTTGCCTCGGTGGCGCTGTGGCCGCAGGTGGTTGATGCGGTCGATATTCCGGTCATTGCGGCTGGCGGGTTGTTTGACGGTCGCGGGCTGGCGGCGGCGCTGGCTTTTGGGTGTCAGGGCGTCTGGATGGGGACACGGTTTATCGCCAGCGTGGAGGCGCATGCCGGTCAGCCCTATAAGGATGCCATTGTCGCGATGAACGAGAGCGATACCGTGATCAGCCGTGCCTTTACCGGCAAGACGCTGCGGGCCATTGCCAATGACACAACCAAAGAATGGGAGGGCAAGGTTGCCCAGCCATTCCCGTTGCAAGTGATGGACTCGGTCAGGCACAACCGCCTCGGTCCGATCAGCGGCATCCTTGAAGTTAATGCGGCAACGCAGTGCCTGGCAGCCGGACAGGGCGGCGGCGGCATCCGCGAGATATTGACCTGTGCCGAAATCATTGACCGCACCATGGCGGAGGCCAAGCAGACACTCCGCCGCTTGCCGATCCGGAGCAGCGATTTCATCACAAACTATCCGGCCCACCGCGCGATGTAGGGGGCTGCCCGGGGTCGGTCCGAAGTGGCTACCGGAATCCTTGGCAATTGAATCCGCAGGCGCAGGAACCCCATTTGGTCTGTGCGATTCCCTTTGTCGCGATCTCGCGCTACAGGTGCCACAACTCCGCAAAGGACAGGCCCCACATGATCGCTCGCTCCCTCGTCATATTCCTGCTGTGCACCGGTGCGGCACCCGCGTTGGCGCAGGACAGTGGCATCGACAAACGGGTCGGTCGCCTTGAATCTGAAATGACAGCCGTGCAGCGCAAGGTGTTTCCCGGCGGCAATGGCAAATATTTCGAACCGGAAATCGCTCCCGCCGCGACCCCGGCTCCAGAGCCGATTGGTGTCCCTGCCACGTCACCGATCGCCGACCTGACCACACGGGTCGATGGGTTGGAGCGGCAATTGGCGACGATCACCGGGCAGGTCGAGCAAGCCAATTTCCGCACACGGCAGCTTGAAGAGACGCTGGCCAAGTTCCGGGCCGATGCCGAGTACCGGATGACGCAGATCGAAGGCGGTGCGCTGCCTGCGCCAGCCGTGGCAACCCCTGCGCCTGCGCCAGCCGCATTGCCGTTGCCCAGAGGAGCGCTGGCGGCATCGAGGGCAGCCGCGGCTGCGGGGAAGCCCGCGACTCCGGCCGTGAAACTGCCGACGCCCAAGGGGTCTGAGCTCGATCCGACGGGCGACACGCCGCTCGCGTCGGCCCCGGCTGATCCCGTCGAAGTTGAATTTCAGGCCGCCTATTCGCTGTATCAGAACAAGCTGTACGGCGAGGCAGAGACCGCGCTGGCCGCTTTTGTCACCAAGCGACCGAAGTCGAAGCGGGCCTCACATGCGCAATATTGGCTGGGTCGCGCCTATTTCAGCGACAAGCAGCCTGGTCCTGCGGCCAAGGCGTTCCTCGACAATTACCGCAACATGCCGCGCGGCGAGCGGGCGGTCGATTCGCTGCTGTGGCTGGGTCAGTCGCTGATGGCGATCACACCGCCGAACCCGACCGAGGCCTGCCGGGTCTATGACGAGGTGACCAACAGCTATGCGACCAAGCTGACCCCGGTGCTGACCAGCCAGCTCGCCAAGGGCCGCACGGCGGCGAAGTGCGCACCCTAGCCGACAGCGTCACGGCGCTGATCGGTCGCCCGCTCGGGGCGGTGGAACGGATTGCCATCGCGGTGTCGGGTGGGCCAGACAGCCTGGCCCTGCTGCTGGAAGCGCGGGTCGCATTCGGAGACCGGGTCCAGGCGCTGACGGTGGACCACGGCCTGCGCGATGGCAGCGCGGCTGAGGCAGCCGAGGTTGCAACCATCTGTGGTGATCTGGGTATTGCCCACGCAATTCTGCGGTGGAACGGCGAAAAGCCCGCCTCGAACATTCACGCTGCGGCGCGCATCGCCCGATACGCGTTGATGGGGGAATGGTGTGCTGTGAATGGCGTCGCCTGGCTGGCGACTGGGCATCACGCCGACGATCAGGCCGAGACCTTGTTGCTGCGGCTGGCCCGTGGCTCAGGCGTTTCAGGCTTGGCCGGAATCCGCCCGGTGCGGGCGCTGGCCAATGGCGTGACGCTGCTCCGGCCGATGCTGGGTGAACGCCGGACGGAGTTGCGGGCCATCGTTGACGCGGCAGGACTGGTTCCGGTCGATGATCCGTCCAACGCCGACCCGCGCTTTGACCGGACCCACGCCCGTGCGCTGCTGGCGCAGACCGGGTGGCTCGGTGCCGACCGCCTCGCCGCCGTTGCCGCACATCTGGCCGACGCCGAGGCTGCGCTCGATTGGACGGCTGACGTTGCGTGGCACGGGCGGGCGATGGTCAGGCCCGG
>JAYVLC010000301.1:0-13762 GCA_043759675.1 Sphingosinicellaceae bacterium | reverse complement strand
ACCGGCGTGCGCGTGCACATCCGCCAGGTCACGACGGCTGAAAGCATCGCACTGGTCCGGGCGGCCAAGGGCCAAGGTGTCCGGGTGACGTGCGGCGTAACCCCGGCGCACATGCTGCTGAGCGAGCAGGCCGTCAGCGGCTATCGCAGCTTTGCGAGGCTATCACCGCCGCTCCGCATCGAAAGTGACCGGTTGGCCGTCCTCGAAGGTCTTGCAGACGGGACGATCGACATCGTCGCATCGGGTCATGATCCCCGCACCCAGGAGGACAAGCGCTTGCCGTTTGCGGATGCGGCTCCGGGTATGGTCGGGGGCGAAACGCTGCTCGCGCTGGCGCTGATACCGGTCCACGATGGCCGGATTGCGCTGGCTGACATGCTGCAGCGGATGACGATTGCCCCGGCGCGGCTCTTTGGGTTGCCCGGCGGACGGCTCAGCGTCGGGGAGCCGGCGGACCTTGTCATGTTTGACCCAGGTGCACCGTGGCGGATCGATGCAGACCGGCTGTCTGCCAACGCCAATAACACGCCATTCGATGGAATGCCGGTTCAGGGGCGGGTCAGGATGACCGTCAAGGGCGGCGAGATCAGCCGGTTCTAGAGCGGCAGGATTCGGGCGCCGCGCGACAGGGGCCGCGCCAGCAGGAGACCGGCGACAAACCCGCCGATATGCGCCCAAATCGCGATTCCGCTGCCGGTGCCGTCGTTGAACACCACGCCGGTCAGCAATTGCAGGCCGATCCACACCACCGCGAGCCACAGCGCGTTCACCAGGTCACCCGGCACCGATACGCCCAGCACGCGGCGCGGGGCAGCCTTGCGCCGCGCAAACAGCACGGCATAGACCGCAAACACCGCCGCAATCGCACCGCTCGCGCCCACAACCGGAACCACCGAGTGCGGTGCGACCGCCACTTGCAGCAATCCGCCTGCGACACCGCCTGCCAGATACAGGCCCAGAAACTTCGATGGTCCGGTGATCCATTCGACGTACCGCCCGACAAACCCCAGGAAGAACAGGTTCATCACCAGATGGAACCACCCGGCATGCAGAAAGAGGGACGTCAGCAAGGTCAGCGAGGCCGCGCCTGTGTCGACGAGGCCAACGGCCCCGCTCAGGCGTGCGGCGATCAGTCCGGACCGCTGGGTGACCTGATCGGCGAATTCTGCGCCCGAAATCGATAGCAGCGCCTGGATCGCAATACAGATCAGGATGATCGCACGCGTGGCCCTGGCGACCGGCGGTTGGAACGGTTTCACACCGCCCTAGCTAGGGTGCGCGGTGGCCCGCCGCAAGGCTTGCATCCGCCCCGCCAAGCACCAGTCGCGGCACGGCCTGTGGATCTTTCAGCGCAGCACCCCGACCGGACAGGCTGGGGTTGGTCATGAAATATTTGTGGATGTTGAACGCCGGTTTGACGCCGGTCAGCCGGGTGTATGTCCCATCGGACAGCAGTAACCACGTCTGTTCGGTGTCCTTCAGATTGGCGAGCATGACCTGATCAAGAATCTGCGCATGCACAGTTTCATTTTCAATTGGAACAAGTAGTTCAACACGCCGGTTGAGATTTCGCTGCATCCAGTCTGCCGAGGAAATATACAGCTTTGCCTCGGCACTCGGCAGCGCATGGCCGTTCCCGAACGCAAAGACCCGGCTGTGTTCGAGGAAGCGGCCAACGATCGAGCGCACCCGGATCGTCTCGCTCATGCCAGGGACACCGGGTCGCAAACAGCAGATGCCGCGAACGATGAGCTCGATTGGAACGCCTGCCCCGCTCGCCTCATAGAGTTTCTCGATGATACCGGGATCGACCAGCGAGTTCAGCTTGACCCAGATGCCGGAAGATTTCCCGGCCAGCGCATTGGCAATCTCGGCGTCGATTTGCGCATAGAGCCGCTCGCGCATGTTGATCGGAGACAGCGCCAGCTTCGCCAGATTGGTCGGTGCCACGTAGCCGGTGATGTAATTGAACACCTGCACGGCATCGCGCGCGAGCACCGCGTCAGCCGTGAAAAAACTGAGGTCGGTGTATATCCTTGCGGTCACCGGGTGATAATTGCCGGTGCCAAAGTGGATATAGGTCCGAAGCTCTGGCCCCTCGCGCCGCACCACCATCGACAGCTTCGCGTGAGTCTTCCACTCGATGAAGCCGTAAACGACCTGCACGCCGGCGCGTTCCAGCGCTGCGGCCCAGAACAGATTCTGCTCCTCGTCAAAACGCGCCTTCAGCTCGATGATCGCGGTCACCGACTTGCCCGCCTCGGCGGCATCGATCAGCGCCCGGACAATCGGAGAGTTTTTGCCGGCGCGGTACAGGGTCTGCTTGATAGCCACCACATCGGGGTCAGCGACTGCCTGCCGCAAGAATGCGAGCACGACGTCAAAGCTCTCATAGGGGTGGTGGACGACGATGTCTTTGGCGCGGATGGCGGCAAAGCAATCGCCGCCATGTTCGCGAATCCGTTCCGGGAAGCGTGCGGTGAAGGGTTCAAACTTCAGATCGGGCCGGTCTTCCTCGACAAGCTGCGCCAGATCAGCGGTGCCAAGGATGCCGGGGATGGTCGTCACGTCGCGCTCACGCACCGCCAACGCCCGCTTGACCATGGTCTTGAGGCCGTCAGACATCGACGCTTCGATTTTGAGGCGGATGACCTGACCGCGCCGCCGCGCCTTGATCGCTGATTTGAAATAGCGGACCAGATCCTCGGCTTCTTCCTCGACCTCGATGTCGCTATCACGGATGACCCGGAACGCCCCGTCGCCAACCAGCCGGTAGCCGGGAAACAATTGCCCGAAAAACAGCCGGATCGCAACTTCGACGGGCATGTAACGCGGCGCATCGCCCGGCAGCCGGATGAAACGCGGCACCATGTTGGGCAGCATCAGCAACGCCCGGAGCGCCTCGCCATCTGCCTCCCGGCACAGCTCAAAAACGATGGCAACGCCTTTGTTCGGGATGAACGGAAACGGATGCGCCGGGTCAATCGCCTGCGGCGTCAGCACCGGGAAAATCTGATCGAGAAAATAGCGCTCCAGCCAGTCCCGCTCCCCAGTCAGCAAATCGCCTGCGCCAAGCACCTTGACCCCGGCACGGGCGAGCTGATCCTTCAGGGCCGCCCACACGGACTGCTGCTGCGCCATCAATTGATCGGCGCGCGCGATCACCTGCGCCAGTTGCTGCGACGGCGTGAAGCCATCGGCGGACAGTGTATCGACAGCCTCGTCGACCTGGCCCCGGAGGCCCGCGACACGAACCATATAGAATTCGTCGAGGTTTGACCCCGAAATCGACAGGAACCGCAATCGTTCCAGCAGGGGATGCGCCGGATTTGCTGCCTCCTCGAGCACCCGCGTATTGAACGCGAGCCACGACAGTTCACGATTGAAATACCGGGCTTCGGGCATGGTAACATCAGGACGCACAGCGGACTTCATCGGGCCAGTGTAGCCCAGCGAAGGTTACATTTCCATGATCGGGCAATCAGCTGGCGGCCTGAGCCTAGAATTCGAGCCCAAGCTGCCTCTCCAGCACACCCCGCGCCAACGGCACGGTAATCGCGCGTCCCTGCGCCAGCGCAGCGGTGTCGAGCAAATCGACAACCCCGGCAGCTGCGGCAAAACTCCGTTCGATCCGCGTGGTCAGCCACCCGACGACGTCCGGGCCAACGGTCAGACCCCGGTCACGGAATTGTTTGGCGAGAACGGCCGACAGCAGAGCGTCATCGGGCGGCTGAATGGTAACGACGGGAATCGCAGCAAGGCGGGACGCAAGGTCGGGCAGCTGGATGCCCCAGTTGCGCGGGCTGGTCCGGGCGACAAACAGCAGCGATTGCTCCGGGGTCGCGGCGTTCCAGGCATGGAACAGCGCCTCTTCCTCCCGACTACGGTCAAGATCGTCGTAGACGACCGCCCCGGACCGTGCGGCAAACACCCGGGCCAAATGGCTTTTGCCCGATGCCTCTGCTCCGATCAGCAGCAGGCGCGGCTGCGGCCAGTCCGGCCAGCGGTCCAGCATGGCAACAGCGTCCCGATTGGCATCAGACACGAAGAAGTCACGCTCGCCAGCAGCGGAACGGTAATGCAACGGAAGCGCGATCTGCATCGCAGCTGCTACCGCGCCGCTGGCGGGAGCAAGTCCGCCGGACCTTTTTTTGATTTGATCGGAGTGGGTGTTGCCCCAGCCTTGGCTGTGGGTTTCGCTGCGGCCTTGGCGACAGCCATGCTTGGCTTTGGTGCAACAACCGGAACCTTGGCCGACGCCGCAGGACCAGCATCGCCATCAACAGCAGGCAAATCCTCGATCACCACCGGCTTGGCAACAGCCGCCTCGCCAGTCCCGCGTCGGCGCAGCATCAGGCCGCCCTGGCCCGGCTGCAATCGCCACCCGCGTTGGTCAAGGCCCCAGAGCAGCATCTGATAGCTGTCAGAATAGCCGATCCGTATCCGCGACGTGCCACCAAGTGACAGACTGACAATTGTGGTGCCGGTCACGGTCGGCGCAGCATCGAGGCTGGTGTCCAGTGCCGCAAGCGATGCCGCATTGGGCGTCACCACCAACACTTCGATCCCCGAGGCGCTTTCAACGGCGATGGCCGGGGCGCTGGTCTCGCTCGAGACCATTTCCAGACTCAGGGCCGCCTCACTCTTCAACTGCCCGGCCCGCAGGGCGGCAGTGTACAAAAGATCAACCCGCCGCGCTGCCTCATCAAGCATGGCATCAAGGCCTGCGGCACTTCCGGTCCGCAGGCCAAACCGGCCGAGCAGCACGCCATCGGGACCGTGACGCGCGGCAAAACTGCCGATGACCGGCCCACCGGGATAGCGCCGATCAAGCTTTGCTTCGGCAATCAGCACATCGGCGGTCCGGAACCGCGCCATGATGTTGCGCCACAAATCACGATTGCCGCGGCGTGCCTGCCAGCCGCTGAGCAGGATTGCATCGCCCGCCACAGTTGACGCCCGGACATATTGGATCGGCGAGGCCGGACTGCGGAACCGTGCCCAGGCCTTCAGCCACGGTGACTGCGCTTCGTAGACAACCCGCGCCCCGCCATCATCGAGGACAGGCAACAGCAGCATGGGTCGCGACGACAGGACGCGCGCCGAATCGCCGAAATATTTGGCGGCGCGCGGACCGTCGAACACGACTGCGAGGCGGCCGATGTAGCGCCTCGTCGAAAACCGCTCCGCCTCAATCTCAATTCCCGCCACCATCGCATCAAGCGCCGGATCGCCAAGCTTGGGCGCGGTCGCTGCAGGAGTCCCCGACAGGCGCGACCAGAGTTGCGGCCAGGCCCGGCGCTGCGCCTCCCGAAACGCATTGAACCGCGCCGCCTCGGCGGTCTTGCCCGCGATATCGATATCGATGTTGGCAACGGTGAAGGCTGCGTTGGCCTCAACCCCGCTTTCCGCCGCGGCCTCCGCCGCAGCCTCGGCCGGTTGGACGGCAGCCGGTTCCTGGGCCCGGACGGGCGGGCCCGCAACCAGCGCAATCAGCGCCAGACCTCTGATCCAAATTGGAAGCACGCGCCCTTTTACGGATTGGGGGTCGAAATCCAAGCGCCATGTCGCTAAGCCGACCGCCATGGCAGATCCGACGCACAATAGCCCCAAGCCGATGACCTATGCCGACGCCGGTGTTTCAATCGCGGCTGGCAATGCGCTGGTTCGCGCAATTGCCCCGCTGGTACGGGCCACGGCCCGACCCGGTGCCGATGCCGAGATCGGCGGCTTCGGTGGATTTTTCGATCCCAAGGCCGCTGGCTACCGGGATCCGTTGCTGGTTGCCGCAACCGACGGGGTCGGCACCAAGCTGAAGCTGGCGATTGATACCGGGCGGCACGACACGGTTGGCATCGATCTGGTGGCGATGTGCGTCAACGACCTGATCGTCCAAGGGGCCGAGCCACTGTTCTTCCTCGACTATTTTGCGACCGGTAGCCTTGCGCCCGATATCGCGGCCCGGGTGGTTGCCGGGATCGCCGACGGTTGTCGCTTGGCCGGATGTGCGCTGATCGGCGGCGAGACGGCTGAAATGCCGGGGATGTATGCGCAAGGCGACTATGATCTCGCCGGCTTTTCGGTCGGGGCTGTCGAGCGCGGCGAGCAATTGACCGGTGACCGGGTCAAGGCGGGCGATGTGCTGATTGGCATCGCGTCGTCGGGCGTCCATTCAAATGGCTATTCGCTGGTTCGGCGCATCGTCAGCGAGCGCGGCTTCAAGCTGGATCGGCCAGCCCCGTTCGATCACGGCCGGCTGCTCGCGGATGTCCTGCTGGAGCCGACCCGGATTTATGTCAAATCGGTGTTGCCGCTGGTTCGTCAGGGTGCGATTTCGGCGCTGTCGCACATCACCGGCGGTGGGCTGCTTGAAAATGTCCCGCGCGTACTGCCCGAGGGATGCCACGCCCGGATTGACGCCAACGCCTGGCCGCAGACGCCGCTGTTTGCCTGGCTGCAGGGGCAGGGCAATATTGAGCCGGCTGAGATGGCGCGAACCTTCAACTGCGGGATCGGCATGGTTGCCGTGGTCGATCCATCGGATGCCGCGCGCGTCATCGACGGTTTGGCCAAAGCGGGTGAAACTGCCTATCTGATCGGCACGGTCGGCACCGGGCCACAGGGCTGCACCGTGTTCGGTGCCGGTGACGAATGGCATGCGATGCGACCGTGGGAAGCGACGCATGTCGCGTAAGCGCGCCCAAATTGCGATCCTGATTTCGGGACGCGGCAGCAATATGGCCGCGCTGATCTATGCCGCAAAGGCCGAGGACTGCCCGTTCAGGGTGGTGCTGGTCGCGTCGAACGATCCAGCCGCACCCGGGCTGGCGCTCGCGGCGGCTGAGGGCGTGCCGACGTTTGCATGCGCCCATCAGGGGCTCGACCGGACGGCGTTCGACCGGATCATGCACCGGGAGATCGAAGCGGCTGGTGCCGATCATGTCGCGCTGGCGGGCTATATGCGACTACTATCGCCCGAGTTTGTGACGAATTGGGCTGGCCGGATGCTCAACATCCACCCATCGCTGCTCCCCAAATATAAGGGACTTCACAGCGTCGAGCGCGCGCTTGAGGCAGGCGACAGTCACGCCGGGTGCAGCGTGCACCTCGTCACCGAGGAAACCGACGGCGGCGAGGTGCTGGGCCAGACCCCGGTCGCGATTCTGCCCGGCGACACGCCGGAGACGCTTGCCCAGCGCATCCTGATCGCCGAGCATCAGCTCTATCCGCGCTGCCTTGCTGCCTGGGTATCACGCGCGACCGATCCTGATTGGCTCGTCGCACAGGTGCGGCACCTAGCGCTCGAGTTGCCCGAGGCGGGCGAAATCCTGTCACACGGCATGCCCTGCTTTGGGATCGAGGGCGGCAAGAAATTCGCCTATGTCAGCCTCGACCACCACGGCGACGGCAAGATCGCGCTGCTGGTCAAGATCAGCGGTGCCGACGAGCAGACCATGTTGATCGACAGCGACCCCGACCGCTATTATCGCCCCGCCTATTTCGGTGACGGCTGGATCGCGATCCGGCTTGACCTCGGGGATACCGATTGGGCCCATATCAGCGATTGGCTGGCGAAAAGCTGGCGAGCGGTGGCTCCAAAGAAACTCACCCGCCTCGCTGATATCGCCGCACAGTTTTAGCGCGGGCAGGCGACAACTTTCTGCTTTGAGTCAGCTGCCCGTTGACTTTTCAGCTACCGTGAGTATCTTGCGACTTGGTTTCGTCGTCCCGTCTGCTGGAATTGGACCAGGTGACGAGGGGATGGCTTCTGCGGACCCCGGCTGCGGCATAGAGGCGGCGAAACCTTTTTCTACATAATATGTTAGCCCGTCACTTGCAGCGCGGCCTATCTGCGCCCTGAGCCATCGCAGTCCATCTGATTTACCATAAACCGACAACACAGCGTTTGCTGTTCCGTCCCTGCCCGGAGCAATCGGAACAACGACTGGTTCACCGTCAATGTCATTTACCACCAGTACAACGACCAGCATTCCGTCGCGACGGATTGACGGAATGATGGCCAACGGTTGCCCGAGCAGATCCGGAAGCCGGTGCCAAATATGTCTCGTTACTTCCGGGTGTTCCCGCCGGCACAGCGCAATTTTACCGACAGACATCGTCAAGTCCGCAGGTGTCAAGCCATAGCGTTGCAGCAAGGCAGGCGTGCGGCCGATCCGGACAGCAGGCCGTCTCGGCGCATCGCCTCGCACGATCGCATCGACGATCTGCGCCCAATTCGCCGTCGTCGAATCAATCATTCCGAAGCACTAGCCAACAATTTCGCCCGGCGTGAAGAAATAGGCGATTTCGATGGCGGCGTTCTCGACGCTGTCGGAGCCGTGGACGCTGTTTGCCTCGATGCTCTCGGCCAATTCCTTGCGGATCGTGCCGGGTTCGGCGTTGGCGGGGTTGGTTGCGCCCATGACTTCGCGGTTCTTTGCCATCGCGTTCTCGCCTTCAAGAACCTGCACCACGACCGGGCCCGAAATCATGAAGCTGACGAGGTCGCCAAAAAATGGCCGCTCGCGGTGAACGGCGTAAAAGCCTTCGGCCTGCGCCTGGGTCAGGTGGAGGCGCTTGGACGCGACGATCCGCAGACCTGCATCTTCCAGCATTTTGGCGACGGCACCGGTCAGGTTGCGGCGGGTGGCATCAGGTTTAATGATCGAAAACGTACGCTCGAGCGCCATGTGACTCTACTTTCAGAGAGGGTTATTTTGTTGCGCGCGGCTCTAGCGGTGCAGTGTAGCAAAGGCAAGTCAGGGAACGCAGCAATGGACATCAATTCCGCTCTGGACACCGCCATCCGCAAAGCCGGGGTCGTCGGTGCGGTGGCCTGTGTCGGGGACCGCAGCGGCGTCCGCTTCACGGGGGCCTATGGGTCACAGGACCCCGCCACATCGGCGCCGATGCGGCTTGATACGATGTTCCAGCTGGCGTCGATGACCAAGGCTGTTGCGTCGGTCGCAGCGATGCAGCTTGTCGAACGCGGCCTGCTCTCGCTCGATGCGCCAATCGGCCCCCTGCTCCCTGCCCTGGCTGATCCGATGGTTATCGACGGATTCGCCGCCGACGGCAGCGCGCGATTGCGGACCGCCACCAGCGCGATCACGCTGCGCCAATTGCTCAGCCATACCTCCGGCCTCGGCTATGATTTTGTCAACGAAACACAGGCCAAGGCCCGTGGCCCGGCTGGCGCGCCGACACCCGGAACCTTCGCCTCAATCACCACCCCGCTGCTGTTCGACCCCGGCACAGCCTGGGAATATGGCGTCAGCACCGACTGGGTTGGTCTGGCGGTGGAGGCAGCGAGCGGCCAGCGACTTGACGTCTATGTCGCAGAGCATATCACCGGCCCGCTCGGGATGACCGACAGCGGCTTTGACCTGACCGATGAACAGCGGAGCCGCCTCGCGGCCCTTCACGCCCGACAGGGCGACGGCGGCCTTGCTCCCTTCCCGATTCGGATTGGCGGCAGCCCCCGGGATGAATTCTTCGGCGGTGGTGGCGGCATGTATGGAACTGCAGGCGACTATCTGCGCTTTGCCCGGATGATCCTCAACGGTGGCACGCTGGCCGGTGCCCGCATCCTCAGCCCCGAATCCGTTGCCGAAATGGGCCGCAATCAGATTGGCGATTTACGGGCTGGAACGATGAAAACCGTTGTGCCCGCCTTCAGCCACGAGATTGATGTTTTCCCCGGAATGGACAGCAAGTGGGGATTGGGTTTCTTGATCAACCCCGATGCTGGCCCAAATGGCCGGGCGGCGGGCAGTCTGGCCTGGGCTGGCATTGCCAACACCTATTACTGGATCGACCCGGCCAGCGGTATCGCGGCTGTCCTCCTGATGCAGTTCCTGCCGTTTGGCGACCCGGCAGCGCTTGAGGTTTATGCGGCGTTCGAACGGCTGGTCTACGCGGCCTAACCGGCCTGTTCCCAGCGGCCATTGTCTCCGGCTTTCCAATAAACTGGTTTGATTTCCGGATTGGCTTTCGCGGTTTTCCAGTCGCTGCGGGCCTGCAACAGTTCGGCTTCGTCATTGCCGTCAAACAGGTAAAGTACGCGGCTGAAACGGGTGACATCGGCCGGGACAGCCCCGCCCGGGAGTGCCAGCAGCGTATATCCGTCGCCGGTTGAGCCATCGGTCACCAGCAGGATCGGATGACCCTCTCCCGCTGTCCCATGCGGCAGGAAACTGCGGTCATCATAGGTCCACAGTCGCTCATCAAGCATCGCGACCTGCGCCGCGTCTCTGCACCGAACCACAACCCGGTGACCCGCCGCATAGGCCTTCTCCAGCAGCTTGGGCAGCACGACTTCGAGCGGGCGCGTGCTCAGCTGATAAAAGCCAAGCTCGGTCACCGGACTTCGCAGTGATCCTCGACGAACTTGTCGAGCAGGCGGACCCCGTAGCCGGTTGCGCCCTTGGCCCAGAGCGCGGCGTCCTTGGCGCTCCAGACCATACCGGCGATGTCGAGATGCGCCCATTTGACGCCGGGCTGGACAAAGCGCTGGATGAACTGCGCAGCGGTGATCGAGCCACCGTCGCGCGGGCCAACATTCTTCATGTCGGCAATCTGGCTGTCGATCAGCTTGTTATAGGCATCGCCGAGCGGGAAGCGCCACAGGCGGTCGCCCGACGCATTTCCGGCGTCGAGCAATTTGGTTGCCAGACCGTCGTCGTTGGCGAAGATTCCGCCATATTCATGCCCGAGCGAAATGATGATCGCGCCAGTCAGGGTCGCAAGATCAACGACGGTTTCCGGCTTGAACCGCTCCTGCGCCCACCAGATCGCGTCGCACAGCACCAGCCGCCCTTCGGCGTCGGTGTTGATCACCTCGATCGTCTGCCCCGACATTGAGCTGACAACGTCACCGGGTCGCTGGGCGTTTCCATCGGGCATATTCTCCACAAGGCCGCAGATGCCGACGACATGCGCCTTGGCCTTGCGGCGGGCGAGTGCCAGCATGGTACCGGCCACGGCCCCAGCCCCGCCCATGTCCCACTTCATGTCTTCCATGCCGCCGGGCGGCTTTAGCGAGATGCCGCCGGTGTCGAAGGTCACGCCCTTGCCAACGAACACGGTTGGCTTGGGTTGTTTGCCGCCGCTGCCGTCCCAGGTCATCACCAGCAACTGTGGCGCGCGGACCGACCCCTGATTGACCCCGAGCAGCGCGCCCATGCCAGCCGCTTCCATCTCGGCCTGCCCAAGCACTTCGATGCCGACGCCGGTCCCTTCGAGCGCGACGCGCGCCCGGGCGACAAAGCTTTCGGGGTAGACGATATTCGCCGGCTCCGACACGAGATCGCGGGTGAACGCAACGCCGTCAGCAGTGGCGCGCAGGCGGTCAAACAGCGCCTCCGCCCCGTCCCCGGCGTTCAGGATGGTGATGCCAGTCAGCGTCGGCTTCTGCTTCTCGGGCAGTTTCGTGCGATATTGGTCAAAGCGGTACGATCGCAGCACCGCGCCATAGGCCAGCCGGGCCGCAGCCTCGGCGCGCGAGATGCCGAGGTCGTCGGCCCCGTCCATATCAACCGTCAGGCTGGTTTCGCCCGAGGTCAGCAGCTTGGCAGCCAGCGCACCGCCAATGCGTTCAAACGCACCACGATCCGCCTTGCCCTGGACGCCAACGCCAACCAGCAGCAGCCGGGTCGCATCAAAGCCCGGCGCGAGCAGCTCGATGATGTTCGGTACTTCGCCGTCAAAGCGTGAGGCCTTGGCAGCACTGGTCAGCCGTCCACCGCCATCGCGCGCCTGCGCCCCACGGGTCAGCACGGCATCCTTGTAGGCGAGTACCGCAAGCGCGCCGGGGGCGGGGGAAGTGGCGAAGGAGATACGCATATACCGAAAACTCCAAGATTGATCAGAACAAGTCGTAGTCCAGGACAGCCAAAAAAAATACCGTCATCCTGACGAAAGTCAGGACCTCATCGTGTGTATCCGCCAATCGGTGGGCGATCCTGACTTTCGTCAGGATGACGGCGGAGATAAGGTCCTGCCAATTACAATCGCACGACTTGCACGTCTGTTACCGGCTTTTTTCCGGTCCATTCGCGCGCCACGCGCCGGATCGAGACGCGGACGGCTTCGGCATATTTGTCGGCGTTGTGCGGGTCGGATTTCCCCGCTGCGCCCTTCGCTGCTTTGACGCAATCGGCAATGAAGTCGGCGCGGTCTTCCTCGACGGGTACGCCCTGCAGCAGGATCACCGGGTCGCTGAGCAGTTTTCCAGCCTTGTCGAGGACCAGCGTTGCCGAAAGGTAACCGTTGTGGAGCAGGCGGCGGCGGGCGACCATCGTCGCACCGTCGGCCGGAATGATCACGTCCCCATCGACGACCAGACGCCCGGCGACTTCATGGCTGATGATCTTGGGCTTGCCCGGGGCCAGCCGGATCGCGCTGCCGTTGACCGGCACCACCGCATCCGGGATTCCCCAACTGCGGGCGAGGCGGGCATGTTCTTCCATGTGGCGACGTTCGCCGTGGACGGGAATCGAGATTGCTGGCTTGATCCACCCGTACATGTCCTGAAGCTCGGGGCGTCCCGGATGGCCCGACACATGCACATGCGCCTGCCGGTCGGTGATGACTTCGACGCCAGCCGCTGCCAGCTGGTTCTGGACCACACCGATCGACAACTCGTTGCCAGGGATTTGTTTGGAGGAATAGACCACAAGGTCGCCTTTCCCCATCTTGATCTGGTGATCCCCGCGCGCGATCCGCGACAGCGCAGCCTGGGCTTCACCCTGCGCGCCGGTGCAGATGATCAGCAGCTCGTCCGGATTGGCACGAGCCGCCTCGTCAAACGACATGGTCGGTGGAAAATCGGTCAGATAGCCAACGCTCTTGGAAACCCGCAGAATACGGTCGAGCGAGCGACCGGCAACAACGACCTTGCGCCCTGTGTCCTTCGCAACTTCGCCGAGCGTATGCAGCCGGGCGGCGTTTGACGCGAACGTCGTGACCAAGACCCGGCCCTTGCGACCGGCGATGACCTTATCGAGCCCCTCGCGGACGCCCGTCTCCGAGCCCGACGGTTCGGCGTTGAACACATTGGTTGAATCGCCAATCAGCGCAAGGATGCCCTGCGCGCCGATTGCGGTCAGCTCCGCTGCGGTGGAATGCGAACTCATCACCGGGGCTTCATCGAGCTTCCAGTCTCCGGTGTGGAAGACCTTGCCGTAAGGCGTCTCGATCAACAGCGCATTGCCTTCGGGGATCGAGTGCGCCAGCGGGACATAGGTGAATTTGAACGGCCCGAGATCGAAGCTGCCTTCCTTGGGGATGACGTGTAGCTTGACCTCGTTCGACACACCTTCCTCGTCGAGCTTGTGACGGATCAGGCCAGCGGTGAACGGTGTCGCATAAAGCGGGACACCGAGGTCGGCGGCAAGATAAGGGATCGCACCGATATGGTCCTCATGGCCGTGGGTCAGCACGATCCCGAGCAAATCCTTGGCCCGATCCTCGATGAAGCTGAGGTCGGGCAGCACCAGATCGACTCCGGGATAATTCGGATCGGCAAAGGTCATGCCGAGGTCGACCATCACCCATTTGCCATCGCAGCCATAGAGATTGACGTTCATTCCGATCTCTCCCGAACCGCCAAGCGGTAGGAAGATAAGTTCATTTTTTGGTTTCATTTAAAGTGTTTATTTCTTTTTGGTTAAGCGCATGTATCAGCGCCAGCCCACGGATTGTCAGGTCGCCATCGACCCGATCAATCACATCCGTGTGCCGTTGAAAAAGTCCGGCGAGA
>JAYVLC010000300.1:0-4537 GCA_043759675.1 Sphingosinicellaceae bacterium | reverse complement strand
TCGGAGCGTTGGTCGGCTGCTCTGCGCCACGCGCAGGCCGAAATCCCGACGCCGCCATACCGCGTCCCGGCGTGATGGAGCCGATCTACAAAATCATGCCGGCCGCCGATTGGGCGGCGGCACAGGCGGGCGGTGCCTATCGCGGCTCTGCCGATGATGCCCGTGACGGGTTCATCCATTTCTCAACCCGCGATCAGGTCGCCGGGACGCTCGCGAAGCATTTTGCTGGCCAGACGCGGCTTGTGTTGGTGGAAATTGACCCGCTGATGCTCGGTTCGGCGCTCAGGTGGGAACCCTCGCGCGGTGGGCAATTGTTCCCGCACCTTTACGATGACTTGCCCGTGACAGCCGCGACCAGCGTCGAGCCCGTCGCGGCTGATTGACGGTTCATCCGAGCAGGAGGTCGAACATGATCCGGCCGGGGATGAAACTGGCGAGGCCGGCAATGATCAAGCCACCGGCAAACAGCGAGACCAGCCGCTGCCGGTGCAGCGCGATATTTCCGTTGCGCACGGCACTGATCGCGCGCGGCACCGACACCAGGGTCAGGGCGGAAAACAGGTGGATGTAGCTGAGCTGGCCGTCGTTGATCTGGCGAATGAACAGCGACGCAACCGCTGTGATCGTCATCAGGCCGAGCCAGATTTTGCCCAACATCCGATGCCGCGCATCGCCCTTGCGGCGCAGGAAGATGATCATGCCGAGCGGCAGGGCGATTAACACCGTGACAAGGTGAATGACGACTGCGGGCTCAAAGGCGCGGGCCGGGAGCTCGACTAGGCCGAGCCCGCCGCGAACAAAGGCCGTCAGGCAGAGCGCCCCTAGCAAGGCCGCGCCGATGGTTAGGCTGCTGCGCATAGCCGGCGACAGGTCGAACCCGGATTTGGCGACTGGCTGGTTTAGCATGATCACATGTCCTTAGTAATGGAGTGCAGCAGCGGTGGCGGCTGGGGTCGTCCCGACCGTTATGCTCATCTTGTCAAAATCGGGCGGGCCGAACCGTCCGGAGGCCCGGTTTGAAAAGCCATAGCCTTCGGTTGGTATTCCGAACAAACCGGTATTCAGGTCGCCGTCGCCATTCTCGTCGTGGAACACCTTGACCGCGTAGGTGCCCCCGGCGACACCCTCAAAACGCAGCACGACATCACCAACGGCAGCAGCGACCATCTTCGCGGCGATCCGTTTGCCGGTCGCGTCATAAAGGCCCGCCCGAACAGTGCCACTTGCCGACCGCGTCCCTTCAACGGTGACGGTCAGCGTTTCAGCGCTGCTAACAGCCGCCAGTAAGGCTGCTGCAACCGCGCTGCCTGTCATCCAACTCCGCATGATATCGCTCCTTTGCGTTCGATGCCGGACTCTTGGACGCGGCCCCTCTACGGGCAAGCGGCATTCCGTTACGGGGCCATTGGCCGGGATAGTCCGAGGAAAAACCCGTTCGCGCTTCGTGAATGGGACGGTATGACAGCAAGCAGATGCACCAAACGCCCTCCGATCTCCCCTTGCGCAAGCTTGTCATCGAACTGTCAGTCGCCGTGGCCATCGGTGTTGCGCTGGCGTTGCTCCGACCATTCGGATCCACCGGGGTGCCGTTTGCAACTGGCCTGATTTACTGGCTCTCGATGACGCTTGGTGGCTATCTGCTGTTCCGCCCAATCATGCTGGGCGCGACCCGTATCGCCGCGCGGTTGGATTTCCCAGTACCTGCGGTCTTTGCGGCAGCGACCCTAATCGCCAGTGCGCCTCTGACCATCCTGGTGCACTTTGCGAGCAAGTGGGCGTTTGGATCAGCCGCGGAAAATTTCAGCCAGATGGTCGCGTTATATGGCAATGTCTTGGTGATCGCAGCTGGGGTGACGTCGATCTTTTGGCTTCTCGGTCGATCCGGGGCCGCACCAAGTGTCGCGACCGTCGCGTCCGATCTTCCGCCTCCTGCACCAGATCGTCCGGGCTTCGTCGACCGACTGCCGTTGCATCTCGGTACCGAGCTGATCGCACTTGAGATGGAAGATCATTATGTCCGCGCGCACACCGCCAAAGGCAGCACACTGATCCTGCTGCGAATGCGTGATGCAGTTACCGAACTCGCGATGATTCCGGGCGCACAGGTGCACCGCAGTTGGTGGGTCGCGCGCGCCGGGGTCGCCTCCGTCGACCACCAGGGTCGCAATATCCGCCTGTGCCTGACCAATGGTCTCGTCGTCCCTGTTGCCCGCAACAGCGTCGCCCCGCTTGCCGCTGCGGGTTGGCCGGTTCAGCCGGTAGCGTAGGGCAGGACGGCCAGAAGTTTGACGTCAATTGCGCAGCCTGCGGCGCGTTTCATCGCGATGAAGGACGGCACATCCGCCAGTTTGACAACATGCGTGACGATGTCCTCCTGCGCGCCGCCGCCGCCGGGCCGCCCTATCGCGTCCCGGCGTGACCGAACCGATCTATAAAATCATGCCGATCGCCGATTGGGAGGCGGCACTGGTCCCTCATCTCTACACGCATCTTCCGCTGAGCGCAGTCCTCAACGTAAGCCCTTTCCCTCTCCCTTGAGGGGAGATGGCGACTCAGATGAAGCCTGAGCGGCTGATGGTGGAGGCGGTCCAGCAGGATTCGGGTCACTTGGGCCGCAAGCATAGAACCGGGTTGTTGGCGGACCGTCATAGCCGAAATATTCGAACCCACCCGCGCGGTCCACCCTTACTCTCCAGCGACACCTGTTGTCGGCGCTGGCAATTTCAAAATCCCAACCCTTCACCAACTCCGCCAGCTCGGTTGCGTGAAATTCCGGGCAGGCAGATTTTTGCCCATCATAGCCACGCACACAGCTGTCCAGCACTTCTTCAAGCGCGATTTGCCGTGCCTCATCGCGCCCAACAAACTCTATTGGGTTCGGCCAAGCGAGATAAAGTCCGGCAACCAGCCCCACACCGCCCGTGAGGAACAGGGCAAGGCAGCCGAATCGCTTTGTTTTGGGCGGCCGTTCGCTCATCGCCTTAACCGGTGGCCAGTGTCGCTGAACGGCTTTGAGCCAATGAAATACACGTCGAAAGGCTTGCCAGGCAAAAGTCGCCCGATAGCCGTCATGCGATCAGCTGCGGCTGTCCGTCCCGAGCGCCTGTCGTAATTGTTCTTATCCGGCTTCGCGCTCAAGCGACCATCAAAGCTGTAACGACCGTCTTTCCGGATTGCGAGCACACCGTTCGCAACTGCAGTAATGCCGCCGACGGTATAATGAGGGCCAAAATGGTCATTGGTTTCAAACCCGCCGACGTCGTTCTCCAAAACATAATTGCCTGGCACCCCTTCCCTCAGCAGGGCCGCGACCCGTTCAAACGTGGATATTCGTAACTTGGATGTGTCGAGTCGGTTGAAATAATAGTTTCGCGGTTCACCGGAGCCGCCAACATAGTGCGCGACCGCTGCGACCGGGGTGGAGAGCCGGAACGGGTCTGGCGGAAATGATTCAGGGACAAATTTTCCCTGCTGATCATACCCGCCGCCAGCCGTCGCTGTAATCCTGCCGACACCGGTTGCGGTCATTCCAGTATAAGATCTCAATCTGCGATCAGCGCGGCGGATGCTTTGGGCCGACGCCCTGCCAGCCGCCAAGCCATGTCCGGACCCGCCGGGAGCAAAAGTGAAACGACCATCCCCCGGATCGTGATAAGGGTTGAACTTCCGGCCATCCGGGGCGCGGTTCGGCCAGCTTCCGCTTCTCAGATAGGCATCAAAATCCAGCCGCTGCGCCGCGCGATCAGAGCAGATATTCAGGTCGGTTCCGCGCACAATCTGACTATTGCCGATTGATCAGCCAATGTCAAGAAAAAAGAACATTAAGCGAACAAAAGGCCACTAGCAGCTTCACATCGATGGCGATGCCTTCGCAGCGTTTGGCTGCGATGAAGGCGGGCAAGTCTGCCAGTTTGATGACATGGGTGATGATGGTCTCGCCTGCCACCCCACCACCCGGCCCGGTCCGGTGTAGTCCGGTTGCCCGGAACAGGTGGAAGGTTTCACCGACCATACCGGGGGAGGAGGCGTATTCACCGAGGTCCGCCCAATGATCGGCGCTGAACCCGGTCTCTTCCTCCAGCTCCCGTGCCGCCGAAGTCGCCGGATCTTCGCCCGGCAGATCATCCCCGACCAAACCTGCGGGCAGTTCGATGCAGCGCCTGCCCAGCGGCACACGATGTTGCTCGATCAGTACGACTTCGCCCGCGTCAGTTGTCGCGAGGATCACCGCCGCGCTGATGTCACGCGTCCGCTTCACATATTCCCAACGGCCGTCAACGACGACCGCGAGATATTTGCCTGTCCAGGCAAGCTTCACGGTCGTTCTCTCAACAGCAGCAGCAGCGGCGCGACATGATTTCGGCGCAGCGCAACGATCAATACGCCGGTCAACGCCAGCGCGGTGCCGACCGCCATGCGCATATCAAAATGGTCGCCTGTGATCAGCACGCCAAGCCCGATGGTGGTCAGCGGGGCCATCAGCGTCAGCGGTGACAGCAGGTTCGCCTCATAGCGCTGGATCAGGCGGAAATAGGCG
>JAYVLC010000299.1:0-9787 GCA_043759675.1 Sphingosinicellaceae bacterium | reverse complement strand
ATCGGCGTCGCGGTTTCGCCAGGGCGACCGGGACGCCGTCCGACCGGGGCCGGACACGCCGGTTTCTGTGGTTGCATCAAGGTCAGCTGCGAACCGTTCATGCCGTTCCATCACTGCACCACGAATGCGGTGAAAAACACGTCGACAACACGATATTCGGCTCCGGATCTTGCAATCGTCGCATTCAGCGCTCGGGTGAGCTGCTGCCTTAGTCGCTTCTTCCCGTCAGGGTCGGCCAGTTCGGCGTCGCTCTGGTTCGACAATGTCTCAAGGACGGTCGAGCGCAGCGCAACATCATTCGCCCTCAGCGCGTCGGCCGCTGTCGTGCCACCGGAAACCGCCACCCCAAGGCTCATTTGCACATAGCGGCCACTCTCCCGCAAATTGGCGGTGAACGGGCGCGGAAGTTCCACAATCGTTGGCGGCGTGGCGGGCCTTTTTTCTTTGGCATCGGCTCCCGCTCCCGCCGGATGCGCAGGCATCATCCCGGAATAGACAATTGCAGCGCCACCGCCCGCACCGCCGACGGCGGCGGCAACCGCCACACCAAGGATCAGGAGCAACGTCCGGCTGCGGGGCGGTGGTGCAGCCGCAATCACATCGTCAGGCATAAGCTATGAACCTCATTCTTCGGAAAATCGGGCTGGCGCGGAACGACGAACTGCTGGAGCGCCGCGTTCGGCCGGGATCCCACACTGGTGCACTGGCGCTCCGCTCTGCGACCGCGACACTGACCGAGGCGACCAACAGGCCATGATCAGCCAGTGATTGACCGACCGACGGGAGGGCCGACGCCAGCGCAGCGACCAACCTGGCAGATGACGATTCAATCCGGACCGCGTCGACGATGTGGTCAACCGAGGTGGCTTCGACGTGGATGTCGTCAACATGGATGTCGTCGAACCGGCCGGGCGAGTGCGTTGGCTCCGGCGACCAGATCCCAACATGCTTCGGTGAAGGGGGTTCGCCTGCAAATGATGTTGCTGGCTGTGTGGGAACTGTGTCGGCGCCGGCAAAAATTCGCCAGGGCAGCGGCGGCATCGTATCCGGATTGGCAACGGGTTGCGCGCTCGGCTTGGCGTCAGATTGCGCCTCCGCGGCCGGCCTGTCGCCGAGCGGCTGTTCGGGTGTGGCCATCGCATTCAACGCTACCGGCAGCCTGCCAATATCGGGAACCAGGCCAATGCCAGTCAGGGCGTTCGCCGCGCGGGGTTTTGGCGAAGGCGTCGCGACTGCCCGCCGAATGGCACTCGTCGGGCTGGGCGATGCAGGTGCGGTCGCTGCCGGGTCCGGCGGGACAGGCGGGTTAACCCCGACCGGCAAGACCGTGCCGGGGTCCGGTAACGCGCTGCCGTCGCGTTCAAGAATATCGGGACCCGCCAATACCGTCGGCTCGACAGCGGCACTCGTCTGGTCGCCCACGGGTGCCATGGTCTCGGCGGTGAGCATCAGGAGATCGAACGGCAGGGCCGCAGGCGTCAGCGTCGCTGAGGGCAGGCCTGCGGGACCGACGGTGACTGCGATGACGGGCTCCAGATCCATGGCAGGTCATTCAGCAAGGACCATGCCGTTTTGACGTGATCAGGTCCTCAACCGCAACGAGCGCGGCCAACGCCAATTTGACGGCTTCCTGAGCTGCTGCACGCGCGGCCAGCGCTTGCCGGTACCGGACAGCGGCAGCAGGCCGCCCGCCGACCAACCTGCCAAAACTGTGCCCCGACAACGAAAGAAAATGATCATCGTCGTCTGGCGGTCGCACCGCATCGGCCGATGCAACTGCGTCTGTCAATGCGATTCTGCGCTGTGTCAGCACCCGGTGCCGCAGCCGGTCGCCTTGATCAGGCACGCCCGAGCACTTCCGCAATCGCTGCCACCGTCGCTGCGATCGGTGACTGCTCGCCAGGCCGCTGGGTCAGGAATCGCGACATGGCGTCCTCGCGGCGCAGCGCGGCATCCAGCGCCATGTTGCGACCCGGCGCATAGGCCCCCATCAGCACGAGGTCACGGTTGCGCTCGACCAGTGCGTGGTCGGCAGCGAAATTTCGTGCCGCGTCGAGATGCGCCTGTGCGACGATGTGCGGCATCACGCGGCTGACTGAATTGGCCAAATCGATCGCCGGGAAGTGCCCCCTCGCTGCCAACTCGCGCGACAGCGAAATATGCCCGTCAAGGATAGCCCGTGCGCTGTCGACGATCGGGTCGGTCAGGTCATCCCCATCGGCAAGGATCGTATAGATCGCGGTGATCGCGCCGCGTCCGCCGCCATCGACGCCTGCCCGCTCGACAAGCTGGCTGACCAAGTTGAGCGCCGATGGCGGGTAGCCGCGTGCAAGGACCGGTTCGCCAATTGCGATTCCGACCTCCCGCGCGGCATGGGCAACCCGCGTCAGGCTATCGAAGACCAACAGGACTGACCTCCCGGTGCTCCGGAAATACTCCGCCAGACCTGTCGCCCGCCAAGCGCCATGGATACGCGCCAATGCCGGGGCTGACGCCGGGACGGCAACGATCACGGTCCGTTCGGAGGTGCCATGCTCTCTGGTGCGGGCGACGAAATCGGTGATCTCCCGACTTCGCTCGCCCACAAGCGCCGCCACGACGATGTCTACCTTGGCGGACTGAAGCAGCATGTCGAGCAATAGCGATTTGCCGACCCCGCTGCCCCCGACAATCCCGACCCGCTGGCCGCGCCCCAGCGTCATCAGCCCGTTGATTGCCCGGATGCCGCTGTCGAACGGTTCGGTAATCCGACCGGCTGCTGGCGGACGGCCATTGGTGTCCCAGAGGTGGTCGACCCGAACCCGCGCCCCGCCGTCGACTGGGGTGCCGTGGCCATCGATGACCCGGCCCAAAAATTCCGTGCCGACCTCGATCAGGCCAGGTATCCCGACGACCTCGACGCTGGCACCGGCAGGCGGCGCAAACCCACCCTGGAGCGGCATTAACATCGTGTGCGAATCCCGAAAGCCAACAACGGCTGCGCGTCTGCTATGGCCGCCGACCTGCACGACTTTGCAGATGGCGCCCATCGCGGCTTCGATGCCATGCGCCACCGCAACTGATCCGTCGAAGGAGCCTATCGTGCCAACGCGTCGAGGTGCGGGCGCTGTCACCCGACTGGCAACAGCCGTCGCGCGCCGCATAATCATCCCGGCAAGCGCGTTCATGGTTCGCAGAGATCGCGCAAGCACGTCGCCAACCGGCTGGAGACCGAATCGATCACGCGCTGCTGACCAACGACGATTTCAAAGCAGCCGCGCCCGAGGGTGGCATCGGGGACCAAAGCAGGAGGCCCTGCCCATCCGGGCGCCAGGAGCGCGGCATCCGCGGTCGCGACGTGCAGGGCCGCGTCGGCCCACTGCGACCCGAGCCGCGCCAGCTCATGCTGGACCCTCCGGCGCAAGCCCAATCGATCAGCATCGACCGCATCACCAATGACCGCAACCAGCACGGCCTCAACAGCATCTGCGACCGCATCAACCGCGGCGGAATCGGGCAATCCTGTCTCACAGATGCGGCGCGCCAACTCTTTGACGGCGTTGATCTGCAGTTGGAGTTCAGCCGCGAGCTGGGCCGGATCGGGCCCAAGTGCTTCGACAACCGTTGGCAGGACTGGCTCGGCCGTCCGGTGACCCGCGCCCAACCCGGCAAGTCCAAGGGTGATCGGGGTCTGCGGGCCGCCGCTGGATCCGGCGAAACGGAGCAGCACATCAGGCGTCATCGTCATCACGTCCGATCTCGATAACACCGGTATCGGCCAACCGGCGCGCGGTCGCCACGACATGCTTTCGCGCTGCCTGGACGTCGGCGACCCGCACACTGGACGGTGCCGCAAGGTCGTCACGAATTGCGGATGCGGCGCGCTGCGACAGGCCCGTCAATAGCCGGTCCTGCATCGTTGGGTCGCTGCCTCGCAAAGCCGTCGTAAGGACTTCGGCGTCTATCTCACGGAGCACCAGTTGCAGGGACCTCGAGTCCATCGCCACGACATCTTCAAACATGAACAAATTCTCGGATAGGCTTGCCGACAGTTCGGCGTCATCGGCCTGGAGAGCGGCGAGCAAACGCGCCTGAGTGGAGCGGCTCGTTTGCGACAGCAATCGGCTTGCAACCGCCGAGCCGCCGGGCGTGAACCGGTCGCGCGCCCCGATCTTCTGGATCGATGCCGCCAGGTGCGCTTCGATATCGGCAAGCGCATCGCCGCTGAGTTCACCCATCGCCGCGACCCGGCGAATCAGGTCCGGCTGCGTATCAGCGGGCAGGCGCTGCAACGCCGCAACGGCCAACTCGGCCGGCGCAATTGTCAAAACAGCGGCAACGAACTGCGGGTGATTGCCAACCAGTGCGTCGGCGAGGCCGCCTGCGTCCAGCCATTGCAATGAAGGGACCCGCGCGGTCGGCGACGGGGCGGATAGCCGGGAGGTCAACATCGCGGCGTGTCCGCCACCGACCGCCCGGCGCAGTATGACGTCAGCGGTTGCCACAGACCCGATCGACCCCTGGCCTTCCGCAATATGCAGAAAGCTGGCCGCAGCATGGTCGAGGGCAATCGGTTCAACCTGTTCCATTTTGAGCATGGCGGCTGCGATAGCCTCAACCTCTCCCCCATCAAGGTCGCGCAGCAGCGCTGCACCCTGTTCTTCGTCAAGCAGCAGCAGCAATGTCGCAGCATATCCTGCCTGAACCGGACTCATGGCAAAGGCGTCGCGCGAACCAGTTGGCGGAGCGCGCGCGACGCCGTCGCTGGATTGTCACGCACAAACACCCGGACCGCATCGATCCGCTTCCGTTGATCGGCGGGCGACAGCTGATGAACCACTGAGGCTGCAACCTGCCCGGTGGGTGCCATCAACAGTCTTTTGGTCAACGGCCGTCCAACTCCGAACGTGACGATCAATGCGATCAGCAGCGGCAGACCGATTCGCTCGCCCTGTTGTACCAGATCACCGGTCCACCACGGGGTGGTTGGCAGGACCGGGTCTGCGAACGCTTCAATGACAATTGCCACCCTGTCGCCACGCCTCGGATCAAACCCGATGGCATCGCGCACCAGGCTGGTGATCCGCGCCAACTGCTTTGGTCCGACACCTGCACCGGCGCGCAAAGCAATCCCGGCAGAGACGCGCCGCAGCGCGCCGACCGATGGTTCAACAATTTCGATGGTTCGACCGACCTGAAACGTCCGGTTGAAATCTGGCGGAGCAGGGCTGGCAGCAGGTTGCGGCAGCGCAGCTTTTGGAAGCTGGGATGCAGATTGGGCAGCCGCCGGGATGATGTTCGACAATGTGCCGGGAATGCCGACCGCCGCTGGCGGGCTACCCTGCCGCCCCGCGCTTTGCTCGCTGGTGACCGCCACATTGCGCGGATCGACCTGTTCCCGCGTCGACTGGACCCGGGCGAAGTCGATGTCGAGCGTGACTTCGGACGTGAAGTTTCCCGGCCCCACCAACGGAATCAGCAGGCCGGCAATCCGGTTGCGATAACCGGCCTCAAGTTCATTGGCATAGTCGAGCTGCGCGCGCCCGATCTCTGACTTGCCCGATGTGCCTGCGGTCAGGAGGTGACCGCTTTGGTCGACAACAGAAACCTGATCGGTCGCCAACCCGGGCACCCCGGCTGCAACGAGGTGCACGATGGCGTTGGTCTGCTCTTGGCCAAGCGCCCGGCCGGCGGCGAGGCGCAGAAAAACGGCGGCAGTGGGTTTGACATCGTCGCGCACAAACGGGCTGGACTCGTTCAGCGCCAAATGGACCTGTGCGGTTTCAACGCCGCTGATCGCCATGATACTGGCGGCGAGGTCGGTTTCCTGCGCCTGCCGGAGGCGCGCCGCCTCGATCGAGCGACTGATCCCGAGTGGGAGGTTATCAAGGACAGCATAGCCCGCCGGCACCGATTTCGGCAGCCCGCCGGCAGCCAGCGCCATCCTGGCGCGATGATAGTCAGCCCCGGCGACCAGAATCTCGCCCGACGCGCCGTCAACACGCGGACTGAACCCGGCCGCCTTCAGGATGTCGATTGCTTCGGAACGGTCTGCTTCGGCAAGGCCGGGCACCACGGACCGCCCGCCGTCCGGCAACAGCGCCGACACCGCCCAGGATAGCACCGCGATCAGCAGGACCGTGGCAAGCAGCAAGCTGACCCGTCTGCCGCCCCGGCTCCCCAGAACGCCGCGCGCCTGCGAGGCGGCCCGCGCCCATTGCGGCCTGGCGTCCGGGATTGCCACAAGTCCTGCCATCGCGTCAGACCGGCATGTTCATGATGTCACGATAGGCTCCGAGCAGCTTGTTGCGGGTCTGCAAAACGGTCTGAAACGCCAGTGACGATTTCTGGCGTTCAATCATGACCTCGGCCAGGTCGTTGATTTCGCCCCGCTCAAACGCGGTTGCCATCGAACTGGCGGTTGCCTGCTGGTCCGAAACGGCGTGCATCGCTTGCTCGAGCCTGGCACCAAATCCGTCAGTCGCTGGCTCAGCAGCGCCCAGCACCTGCCGCAAGCTATCACTGCGCTGAATGATGTCCGCCCGGAGCGCCATCACCCGGTCAATCCCGTTCATTGCAGCACCATGTCGCTGCGCCCGCGCAACTGCGCCATCTCGGCCAGCTTGTACCGCAGGGTCCGCTCGCTGATGCCGAGCCGGGTTGCGGTGTCGATCCGACGCCCATTGCAGGCGCTAAGCGCGGCCTCAATTGCCTCGAACTCCCGGTGCCGGACAATATCCCCAAGGAACGCATCCGACATTGCCGGAGGCCGCGCGATGTGGACCGGGCGGTCGAAGCGCAGGGCGGACGCGTCGATCGTCGCGTGGTCTGCCAATATCAGCGCACGTTGCAAGACATTGTCGAGTTCCCGGACATTGCCTGGCCAGCGGTGATCCGCGAGCTTGCCAAGCGCTTCCGGGGTTGGCCAAGGCAAAGGCCCCGCCTCAACGTGCCGCATCAGCAGAGCCGCGGTCAGGGCAACGATATCGGCAGGGCGCTCGGACAGTGGTTGTGTGTGCACCGGAAATACGCCGAGCCGGTAATAAAGGTCCGACCGGAAGCGCCCTGCCGCGGCCTCCGCCGCCAAATCGCGATTCGTCGCCGCAACCACCCGGACATCAATCGGGATGGCGGAGGTTCCGCCAATCGGCATGACCTCGCGTTCCTGGAGGACGCGCAGCAGCTTGGCCTGGAGACCCAGCGGCAATTCCGCGATCTCATCGAGCAGCAGCGTCCCGCCATGCGCAGCGCGGAACAAGCCTTTGCTGGCCTGCCCGGCACCGGTGAACGCACCGCGCTCATGGCCGAACAGCGACGCTTCGAGCATCGTATCGGGGATTGCAGCGCAGTTGATCGCAACAAACGGCCCGGCCCGACGCTGCGATTGGTCATGGATAAAACGCGACAGGACTTCCTTGCCGGTGCCGGTTGGTCCTTCAATCAACATGCCGACGTCACGTCTGGCGACCCGAGCGGCAAGGGCATAGAGCGCCGCCGTTGCCGGATCAGCCACCACTGGCTGGCCAGGCGGGCGACAAAGCTCGGCGATCAGCGCCCCGGCAAACCTGTGGTCCCGGGCTGCAACGGTCAATTCGCAAGCCCGCGCGATCATTGCCGCCGACCGGGTCGCGGGCTTGACGAAGATGCAGCGGCCCGATGGCGTGCGCACCGCCAGCTCGGACCCGGCCTCACCAATCCGCCACGCCAACCCGGCAGCGGTCAATGCGTCGACAATCGTCGGAAACGTCTCTGCGGCTGCCAGGCTCACGACGATTGGTTCCATAAAATTTCCCCATTCTGCCGTTCATAGCAGCAAGGACCGTGCCATCGCCCCGCGCTGCTGCACCGGCTCGTGCCGGGGCGTGCGCCCACGACGACAGTCGGATAGGTCGTGTCGAAAATCGGTCGCCCGCAGCCGGAATCCCGTCACCCTAAACCATCGCCGACGTCCGCCGTTCTAGCTCCTGCGACGCCGCACTTCGCCGGACGCCGCACGGCAACGGGATGAAGGAACAATCATGAGCGTGATCAACACCAATATCGGCGCCCTGCGGGCCCAGGCGGGCGCACAGTCCGCGCAAATGAGCCTGTCGATGGCGATGGAACGGCTATCAACCGGCAAGCGCATCAATTCTGCGAAGGACGATGCGGCAGGCCTTGCCATCGCGCAGCGGATGACCTCCGACGTGCGCGGCCTTGCCGTCGCAATCCGCAATGCCGGCGACGGCCAGTCGCTTGCCTCCACGGCTGACAGCGCGCTCGGCGAAGTCACCAACATGCTGCAACGGATGCGCGAGCTGTCGGTCCAGGCTGCTAACGGCACGATCGCAGCCGAAGACCGCAACGCCCTCCAGGCTGAGGTCAAACAGCTGGTCAAAGAGATTGACTCAGTCTCGACGCGCACCACCTTCAACGGCGTCAAACTGCTCGACGGAAGCGCCAAGGGCCTATCGTTGCAAACCGGATCGCGGGCTGGCGAAACCGTGAGCCTTGCCATCGGATCGTCACGGGCCTTCGACCTCGGCACCGGGTCGTCGCCGGGCCTGACCGCAACCGGCCAGTTCAATGCGACGACGGCGAACCTCAAGGCGCTGGCCTCGGGTGATCTGGTGATCAATGGCACCACGGTCGGATCGTCAACCAGCCTTGATGACAGCGTGTCGTCAGTCGGAAAATCGGCCAGCGCGGTTGCCAAGGCGGCTGCAATCAACCGGGTCTCGGGTCAGACAGGTGTCACCGCTGTGGTTGGATCAACCGCCGTCACGGGCACGACGATGACCGCCGCTGCCTTGACCGGCACGGTCACCGTCAACGGCGTGACGACCGCCAGTATCACCACAACGACCGACGCCGCTGCCAGCCGCAAACTTGTTGTTGACGCGATCAATCTCCTGCACGGCCAAACCGGTGTGACCGCCACGGACACCGGTGATGACAAGACGGGCATCACCCTGAAGGCAGCGGACGGCCGCAACATCGATGTGGCGTTCGCCACCCTGACCGCAGCCGCCACCGGTGCCAAAGCCGGGACCCAGACCGGCACCTACTCGCTGATCTCGACGCAAGGGTCGGTCACCCTGTCGTCCAGCGCCAGCGGCAGTATCCGAAACAGCGGGCTCAATTCCGGCAGTTTTGAACGCGGCGTATCGGCTGTGACCACCGACTCGCGCGGCGCAGCAACCAATGCCGCAACCGCTTTTGCGCTGAACAATGGTGATCTGACCATCAACGGTATCGCGATCCGCGGCGCGTCGGCAGCCGACGATGTCACGTCCGATGCGACGGCACTCTCGAGCAAGAAGACCGGCAGCGGCATCGCCATTGCAGCCGCGATCAACAGCCAGTCGGCAGCAACGGGCGTGACGGCCAGTGCCAACGCGTTGAAGCTGCAAGGTGCGACCACGACGGTGATCGGCGCAACTGCCACCGCTACGTTGGTGATCAACGGCACCTCGATCGACATCACGCTTGATGCCGCGCATACTGCCCAGCAGACTCGCGACAATGTCATCCAGCAGATCAACAGCTATTCGGGCCTGCACGGTGTCGTCGCGTCGGACGAAGGCAAGGGCGGCGTCTCGCTGACTGCCGGTGACGGGCGCAATATCAGCGTCTGGTTTGACAATGATGAAGGGACCGCAGCCAATTTCGGTCTGGCCGCTGTCACGGTCGCGGGGTCGGGGGCCAGCTACACTGTCACCGGAACCACTGACCCAACTGATGTCAGCGCCGCAGCGGTCAACACCGCTTATTCATCGGTGACCTTGTCGTCAGCGACGAAAATCGAGGTCGGAGCCGGCAGCCTTGG
>JAYVLC010000298.1:0-6098 GCA_043759675.1 Sphingosinicellaceae bacterium | reverse complement strand
AAACACCTCCGGCCCGCGTTCGCCGACGACATAGCCGCGTCCACCGGTCACCGGACCACCCGTCGCCCGCCCCGGCAGCCCGAGCAGCGTCCCCGCCGCCCCAACCAGCGCGCCCAGCAACCCGCCGCCGCCCGTCACCCGCGCCGACTGCCCGGCAATGTCGCCAAGCGCCGCGACCGCCACCCGCTTCAGATCCTCAAACCCGAATTTCCCGGTCCGCACGAAGCGTTCCAGCGAGCTCTCCATCGCCCGCCCAGCCCGCGCTGCGCCCGCCGCCAGCGGCCCCTCCAGGCTACCGCGCATCGCCTCGACATCGCGCGCAAAGCCTTGCGTGTCACCGCGCACCCGCACAACCAGCGTGTCCAATTCCTCATCCATCGGGGAAAAGCTCCTTCAAGGCCAAAAGGTCATCGGGCGTCAACGCCGCGCTGCGCCCATCCGAGCCAGCCCCCAGGCACATCACCAACTCCGCCGGTGTCGCCCCCCAAAACTCCCCAGGCCGCCACCCGAGCACAGCCGAAGCCACCCCCGCCGCCCGCACGGCAAGATCGGCAAAGCGGTCCATCGAGTCATCCCAAATGAAAAAGGCCCGCAATTGCGGGCCTCGGTTCGTTCCAATTCTCTGCTGCCATCAGTCGAAAGACCAACCCTCCGGTGCCTCACCTCTGACCATCGCCATCGTCCGATGCAGATTCTGCTCTGTCATCCGACCGTTACTCTCAACCGGGACGGTGAACGGATAGCCTTTCCAGGGAAACGCCCAAAACTCAGCGGTATTGAGTTTGGTGACGCCTTCTTGCGGCGCACAGCCAAGATGGCGCAGTTTCGCTTCCCACTCAGAGCGCCGAATTAACCTCAGCGAAATCAATGCTGTGTCAGGCCAACATATTCCTGGGAACCACAAAGTAAGGCGGGCATCGCCTGCTGTTCCCCATGAAATTCTCTCAGCCGCACAACCCGCATGTCAATTCCGTACATTGCCGACAGAATCACTGTTAAGGCGGGTTCTACATCAGCTACCACAAGCGCCGGATCACTATGAGACAGGAAGAATGCCGGGAGCTTGTCACAAGACGCCTCAAGCCCATTGTCCTCCCGGCGACGGAAGTTAACTTCGAGCTTGAATGGGGCGGGCTTGCTAGCCATGGCTGTCCTCAGTGCTACGTGGCCGGGTTTGAAGCACGCATGACCAACTCGCTGAATATCAACGGAGCTGTTTCAAATTAGTTTATTGACAAAGATATTTCAACGTCTTATGCAGCTCGTGCCTCGCTGCATAAGACGAGATTTTGAATTCACTTGCCCCCCGCCAGCACCTGCCTGAGCACCGCCCCCAGCGGCCCCGTCGCGTTCGCCAGTCCGCCGCGTACCAGCGCCTCGCCAAAGCCGCCGCGCTCCGGCCGCTCGCCATCCACACACCACCACAGCAACGCCGCCGTCTCCGCCAGCGTCACCCTTCCCGCCGCCGCGCGTTCGACCAGCTCGAACAGCGGCCCAAGCTCGGCCTCCGCCGCGCACAGCGCCTCAAATGTTGGCCGCAGTTTGTATCCCAGTACTTCGGCCTCGCCGCGCAGTGCGTTCACCGTCACAGCACCACCACCGCGCCCGAACTCTCCAGCGCCAGCGTGTAACTCCGCTCGCCGTTAAAATCCCCGGCATAGTCCAGGCGGCTAACGAGGAACTTGCCGCGCAGCCGCTCGCCGCTCTCGAAACTCACCTCATAATCATCGATCACCCCGCCAAGCGCCGCCGTCTTAACCCGGCTTTCCGCATCGGACCCGGTGAACACGCCAGCCCCCGACACCGCGACCGACCGCACCCCTGCCCCCGAAAGCAACTCCCGCCAGCCGCCGGATCCCTTGTTGGTCACCACGACGCTTTCCGACGCGATCGACAGGTTCGTCGTCCGCAAGCCCGCCACCGTCGCATAGCCCGGCACCACAGCCCCGTCCGACACCTTCAACAAAAACGCGCTACCCTTTTCGATCATCGATCATCTCCCGCCATTCAAATGTCATCGTCATCCCCGCGCAGGCGGGGACCCAGCACGTTTCGAATTTGCGCGAGCAATCGCTCGCATCTTTTTCGCATGGACTGGGTTCCCGCCTTCGCGGGAATGACGATTGGATTTAAGTCACCACCGTCCGCGCCCTGAATTCCACCACGCCTTGCGCGGGGCCATCGGCATCCCGCACCACGACGGCGCGCAGGAACCTGAGGCCGACAATCCGCTGTAAAATTGCTTTTAAAGTTCAGTTCTTCCGGCGCTGGTTCGTTTGCTGAACCGATTTTCCGCCCTTCGACGGTGCGACGGGCTCTGGCTGTGCCCCCGGCTTTTCAGGCTTTTCGTCGAAATACCGACCGGTCACAAATATACCGACAACACCAATGATCGTCGCGGATCCAAGCGTAGCCGCTTCCGTGCCGAAACCAAGATAGGCGAGGAATGCCGTCACAATCAGCAAGAGCGCCAAGCCCATCAGCCCAAATGTCTGACCGCGCCCACGAAGGCTAAACTCTGACTTCAACAACGTCGCATCCATCTGGTGACGATGCGACTGTTCGCGCTCCGCCATTTCCATGCAGCGATTGGCCATCCCCGGATTGATCCGTTCAAGATGCTCAAGTTCTTCGGCGGACGGAATCGGGCCAGAATGGGACTTGCTGACAACCCGCATCTGGAAACGGGTAAGAACCGTCCCCGCTTCGTTGATTTTGTCGGGTCGCAACAACGGCTTAAGCTGCTCCAACGCCGCATTTGCGGCGTCGTCCTCCACAACAGCCATCTCACGACGACCGTTCTGATGCTCGTTAGGCGGCCTCGAACTCACGCTTTGTCGCTGCTAGCGCAGATGCGATATCCCGACCGACTGCACGCCAATCATCGCGAACCGAACCTTCAAGGATCCGATTGCGCGACAGTGTCATCCGCTGATCAATGCTACTCATGGCGGCACCGGAAATGACGGTGCGCGCATTGCCCTTGTCCCGCCCCGAAAGGCGATGGGCGTTTTTGCCTACAAGTGTCATGTCAATTCTCATGCTTTGAGCGGTTTGTGACGCGTGATACGCTGGTCTGTCAACGTCTGAGTTACGCTTTGGTTGCCGAACCCTATGTGAATGATTCTGAAGATAGGACGAAATCGGGTCTTTTTTAGACTCCAGCTATTAGGAATTTAAGTCACCACCGTCCGCGCTCTGAATTCGACCACGCCTTGCGCCGGGCCATCGGCATCGCGCACCACGAACCCGCGCAGGAACCGCAAGCCGACAATCCGCCAGCCGTCCAGCACCACCGGCATCCCGACCACCGCCGCCTCAACCGCCGCCATCGCCGCCTTCAATCCGCTGGTGCCCGCGCTTGCATCCCAGATACTCACCTGGAACCGATGCTCGCGCCCGTCGCTATCCTTGCGGCTCCAGTCGGTGACTACGTCGGTGCCAATCGTCGCATACGGTAGCACCGCACCCGGCGGCACCGCGTCATAGACGCCGGTCAGGGCCGCCATCACGCCGGAATCCCCGGTCAGCACCACATGCAGCGCGCGTTGCAACGCAAGGCTGGCGCTCGCACTCACGGCTTGGCCAGCATCAGCCGCGCCAGCTCAACCGCCGCCGCCACCCGCTCCTGCTTCAAGTTCGACGATGCCGTCACCGCAACGCCAGCGCCGTCGCCGGTTTTCGTAACCTTGGCGACCGCCCCCGGCAGTTCCTCTATCATCACGCCTGCCACCCTGGCCGCCGCCGCACCCGCCGCCGCCAGCGCTGCCTTGCCGCCCAGCCGCAACAGGCCGGACATGATCTTGTTCACCGCGATGTTCATAGTTCCCACTCCTCCACCAAACATTCGATTTGCCCCGGCGTCGCCGGATCGCGGGTGATGCCGATCACCCCCAGGCTGCCGCGCCGCCACAGCAAGCGGCAGCTCAGCGTCACATCCTCCCGATCCCGCAAAATCACCCGATAGCGCGCCCGCCTCGACCGGCGTTCCGCCTCAACCCCCGGCCCCGGGCGGTCAGCGGTTATCCCGGCCCAAAGCTCGCTAAGCCGCGCCCAGCCGGCGATCGTGCCCCCGGCCCCGTCACCCACCCCGATCGCGCGCTCAAGCGTCATCCGCTCGCGCAAATTCCCCGCCAATTCGGTCATTGCTCACCCCCAACAAATGGTTCGTCATCCCCGCGAAGGCGGTCCTGGGCCTCACAAATTCTGTCATCCCGGACTTGATCCGGGACCCAGTGCCGCTTGGGTCAAAGCGGCGCGAGCTTTGCTCGCAGGCTATTTGAACAGCTGGGTCCCGGCGCAAGGCCGGGATGACAGCGTTCTGATGGGACAATTGCCAATATCTACCCCAGTCGCATCCGCCGCCATGGCCGCCACAGGGCGCTCACCGCTGTTGGCGGCCCCGCCTCACCGTCCCCGTCGCGCGTTGCGTACAGATGCGCGACCAGCCGGATGATCCCCTGCCGCAACGGCTCGGGCACGCCGTTCCAGTCGCCCGCCAGCCCGGCTGAATAGGTCACCCGCACCAGCCCCGGTGCCCGCGCCCGGACCCAGCCATCGCCATTGGCATCAATGTCGGTCTCGGCGCTGTCCGCCAAGGTTGACCCATCAAGCGCGGTCACTGCTGTAATCGCCCGCACTGGCGTTACCCCCAGCCGCTGCCAGTCGCCACCTGCCGTCAGTGTTTCGCGGACGCCGCGCGCAATCAGCACCTGCCGGGTAAACGCCTCGCACAGCGTTCGGGCGGTCCGGATCAACCCGGCAATCAGCGCATCTTCGGCGCTATGCTCAACCCGCAGCCAGGCCTTTGCTTCAACCAGGCTAACCGGCTCCAGCCCGGGAATATCTGCCTCGACCATCACCGGTCCTCCATGCGCAGCACCAGCATCCGTTCATCGGTTCGGCCATCGCTCATCGTAACCCGATTGGCGACGCGATAGACATGCCCCCGCACCCCGCCGGTCAGCGTTGCCGCCGTCCGGGTTGGCGCATTCATCTCGGCAATGACGGCAACCCCGCCGTCCTCGACCGGCTCTACGGCCCAGGCACTAACCGAAACGGTTCGCGCCTCGCCAAGATACCCCGCCCCCCAATCGATGGAATAATCGACCGTCGCCGACGGGTCCTTCAGGTAATTCGACATCGATAGCTCCTTTCAGCCGCCGCCCGCTAAACCGGATCGCCGAACTCGATGTCCCAGGCGGCAAAATCGACCGTCCCGCCGGTCACCACGGCTTGCGCCGGACAGGTCGTGACATAGATCAGCCGCGACGCACCCGGATCGAGCAACGCCACATGGCTTGCGGTCCCGGCGGCGATCACGCTCAGCCCGGACTTTGCGGCGACCGTCGCCTTGCGACCGTTCACATCCCCCACCGCCAGCGTGAAGTCGCCGCTCGCCAGCACCGCCTCCGCCAGCTTCCCGGCGTTGGCGGCGGCATAGTCCGCCGGCTGTGCCGCCAGCGCGACCATTCGCGTCGCTGCCCCCTTCACGACATTCAGCGCCCCATCAAGCACGTCACTATGCACTGCCTTGCCCATGTCATTCTCCTTGTTGTTCAGTCCGCGCCAATTCGCGTCAAAGTTGCGTCCCCGCGCACATAGACCGTGCTATCGGGGCCAATTCGGGTCACTTCACCTGCACCGGGTGATCCGATCGATGGCAACAGCAGCGCGGTGCCGCGCAGCGCACTCCGCCCGCGCGCCGCTGCCACCAAAATCCGCAAGCTGATTGCCGCTGCGCTGCTGCGGATCGCTGCCTCGCCCTTGGCCGGTGCCAGCACCACGCGAGCCCGAAACCCGACACTGCCCGCATCGCCCCGTCCAGCATGAAACCCGTCGGCGGCCACCAGCCGCCCGCGCCAGCGAACGCCGCCAGCGTCTGGCCGCGACACATGGCTGCCGTCCGCCGGTGCCAATGTCACCGTCAGCCCGCCGCCTGCGATATCGTCAAACACCTCGAACGACCCGGCTGCGCCCTCGCCGCCCAGCCCGACCTTGGTGGCGGTCTGCAACGCGCTGTCTGAAATCGTATAGCCGCCGCCCGCCCCGATCTGTGCGCCGTTCCTGAACAGCTTTGCCGTCGTCCCGCGCAGCTC
>JAYVLC010000297.1:0-4003 GCA_043759675.1 Sphingosinicellaceae bacterium | reverse complement strand
GCATCAAGTTGGCCGACGACATTTTGCATGACCAGCTTGGGGTTGGTGACGCCGGCGGCCAGACCCTGCTTCATCCGCCCGATCGAGCGGTCGAGCAGCACGGTGTAACCGTCGATCCGCTTGAGATCATTGTCATAATCCGTAACAGTTTTGAACGGGGCTGCGCCGTCGCCGGAGCTGAAATCGGGCATGAAGGTTTGAAAGCCGTTGAAATGGTCGATTGGCCGCACGACACTGGCCGCGAGCAATTCGGGCTCAAAACCGCGCAGGCCCATTTCTGTCTGGTATTTGAACACGTCATAGCTGATCTGCTCGTCGGCATTCAACGCGGCGCGGTCGATGCTGCCAAGCACCGCGAGATCGCTTTGGCTCGCCGCTTTCTCGCCAGCCAGATATTCGTCGGTGATGTAATCGCCAAACTGGTCCGCATAGCGCAGGTCGCCGCGAAACACGCCCTGGATCGGGTTGCGCTTCAGGCTCGCCTCGTCGGTGTCGGCGAACAATTTCGCCAGCAATTGCGAGGCCGTCGCTTTGGGTGGTTCCGGGGCGGCAACTGGTGGTGGCGATATGGCGGCGACAGGTGGAGCTTTGGGCGCGCAGGCGACAAGCGACAGCGCAATGGCAAGGGTGGATACAGCAGCGGACATGCGGACAGGCATCGGGGAACTCCGTCAATGAGTGTAGTAGGCGGATAGAACGGGTAAGGCTGTGGCGCAAGCCTCACTTCATCGGAATTTCCCGGCCCATCGCCATGACATAGCCAATCTTCAGCACCGCCTTCGGATCGACCTGGGGGTCGCCATCGACCGCGATCAAGTCAGCCGACATGCCGGGATCAAGCGTCCCGGTCACGGCTTCCAAACCGAGAAGTTTGGCGCCGCCCTTGGTTGCCGCCGTCAAAGCGTCGCGCGGGGTCATGCCACCCTCGGTCACCATCAGCCCAAGCTCTTCGGCATTGCGGCCGTGCGGATAGACCGCAGCGTCTGTCCCAAGCGCGATGTTGACGCCTGCCTTGTACGCCGCCGTCAGGCCGCGCCCGACAA
Source organism: Sphingosinicellaceae bacterium (assembly GCA_043759675.1). GTDB lineage: Bacteria > Pseudomonadota > Alphaproteobacteria > Sphingomonadales > Sphingomonadaceae > JADCGM01. The sequence continues at coordinate 2,960 of JAYVLC010000297.1, read as the reverse complement.
CCTGCATGGTCTGGAGCGCCTTGGCTTCGACATTGGCGGTGTAGAAATTCTTGCCAATATGCAGTTTCAGCCCCTCAAAGGCCATCAGCGTGGCGACCATATAGGTGCCCTTCGCCTTCATCAGCGCGATGTCCTTCGCATCCGCATAGGTGCCATGTTCAATCGAATCGACCCCGGCATTGACGGCGGCCTCGATGCCGCGCGCCCCGTGGGCATGGGCCATCGCTTTCAACCCGACGCCGTGCGCGGTATCGACAATCGCCTTCATCTCGGCATCGGTGAAATGCTGTTCAAGCCCGATGGCACCATCATCGAGAACGCCGCCGGTCGCCATGAATTTGATAACGTCCACACCCTGGGCGGCAACCTTGCGCACTGCATTGGCGCAGTCAGCAGCACCGGCGCAGACGCCGGGGTTCAGCCCGGCACCAGCAATGGCATGGGCCAATTCGGGCGCAAGGCCAACCGTGGCGTCGGCATGACCGCCGGCGATGGACAAAGCGGTGCCGGCCACCAGAATGCGCGGCCCGGGGAAGCTGCCGTCATTGATCGCATCGCGCATCGCCAGCGACGCCAGCGCTGGCCCGCCGGCGTCCCGAACCGTGGTAAACCCGGCGCGCGCCGTGATCAGCGCGTTTTTCAAGCCTGTGGCAGCGGCATAGGGTTCGGAATATTTGGTGCGCAGCGTCGTGTACCAGGGCAAGCCTGAGTCCTGCGTCAGATGGACATGGGCATCGATCAGGCCGGGCAGCACGGTCTTGGTCTTCAGGTCGACGATCCGCGCGCCGGTGGGCGTCGTAAAGCCATCTTCAACCCGAATGATTTTGCCATTATCGACAATCAATGTGGAGGCCCCGCGCGCCGGTTTCGACGCATCGGTAATCAACCGTCCGGCCTGAATGGCAACGGTTTCGGCAGAGGCAGTGGCGGCAAAGGCCAGGGCGGCGGCGGCGGCCAGCAGGTTCGGTTTCATAGGAACTCCCCAAATTATCTATGACCCTAGCCTAAGGGGAGCGACGACAAGTGCGCAAGGGGAGGAACCCACCAATCCTGCGCACCCCCTTGCGAAGTCTGGCTGGGGCAGGCCCATTTCGGCGGCAATGTGAAGCGTCGCCTGACCCCGCCCGGAGCCAGCAGCAATGCTGGCAGTTAAGTGCGCTGTCACCGGAATTCCTGTCACCGGAATTCCAGTGTCACTCAATTAGCGTGTCTCAGCATTGGGGTGCAGTCCCCGGAATTCCCATTATCCGCCGACATTGACCCATCCCCGAATTACGGTGACAGTGCACTTAACTATCTGCCTTACACGATTGAGCTCCATGGACGTTATGCTCAATTCGCCGCATCCCCAAGCGCGGCCCGGCGACCCGAACAAACATACCAGACAATCGGTCCATGCTGATTGACTAAGCCATCCCGCGCTGGTTGTGAACAGACAGACTGCCCCCTGGGCGACCCTTCCCGGCCCGAGCGTGGGAAGGCCTACCTACCCCGCAGCGGCAACCGCACCCGACGCGATCATCGCAGCGATGGCCTCAGCCCCATACCCAAGGCCCCGCAGCACTACCGCGCTATCCTCGCCCGGTTTCGGCAGGCGCACGTCGGCATTCGGGCGCTTGCCTGACATCTCAACCGGAATGCCGGGCAGGCGCGTCACCGCGCCGGTATCCAGCGTCACCGTCTCCAGCCCGCCCGAGGCGGCGAGATGCGGGTCGTCGAACATGTCCTCCGGGCGGCCAATCGGTGCGAAGGGCAGGCCGCTGCCATCCAACCGCTCGATGATTTCGGCGCGGGTAAAGCCGTTCAACAGCGCCCGGATTTCGGGCATGATCCGGTCGCGGGCCAGCACCCGGCTGTTATTCTTGCGCAGCGCTTCATCGGCCCACAGCGCATCAAGCTTGAACAGCGCGCAGAATTTCTCCCACAGGGCATCGGTCACCACCCCGATGAACACCGGCTCATCCGCCGTCTCGAACACATCATAGATCGCCCAGGCCGAAATCCGGGCCGGCATCGGGTCGGCGGCTTTGCCGGTTACTGCCAATTGCGCCATATGCTGCCCGACCAAGTAAACCGTCGTCTCGAACAGCGATGACACCACCTTCTGGCCAAGCCCGGTCCGGTGGCGTTCTTCGAGCGCGGCCAAAATGGCGATCACCCCGAACATGCCGCCGGTCACGTCAATCACGCTTGATCCGGCGCGCAGGGGGCGGCCGGGAGGTCCAGTCATATACGCAAGGCCGCCCATCATCTGCGCGACTTCATCCAGCGCGGTGCGGTTCTCATACGGTCCCGACAGGAACCCTTTTTCCGACGCATAGATCAGCCGGGGATTGGCCGCGCGCAGTACGTCATAGCCAAGGCCGAGACGATCCAGCGCACCGGGCCGGAAATTCTCGATCAGGATGTCCGCGCCGACGCAGAGTTTGGTGGCAACCTCCATGCCCTGCGCCGACTTGAGGTCGAGACAGATGCTGGCCTTGTGGCGGTTGTACATTGCAAAATAGCCGGCCCCCGAGCCGAGCAACCGCCGGGTCTGGTCGCCGCCAATCGGCTCGACGCGCGTTACCTCAGCCCCCAGACTTGCCAAGATGTGGCCAACGGTCGGACCCATGACCATGTGGGTGAACTCAACGACCTTCAGGCCCGCCAGCGGCGTCGGCCCGTTCATGCTGCAAACCCCAGCGGCAGCCCGGCGTCGGGCGTGAAGCCGTACAATGGCTCACCCGGCAGCGCGGCGGCGACGATCTCGCGGACCTTCAGCAATTTTGGCAAGTCGATGCCTGTTTCAATGCCCATTGCCTGCAACATGAACACCAGATCCTCGGTCACGATATTGCCCGACGCGCCGGGTGCGAACGGGCACCCCCCAATCCCGCCGAGCGATGCATCGAGCGTGGTGATCCCTTCCTCCAGCCCAGCCAAGGCGTTCGCCAGCCCCAGCCCACGCGTGTTGTGCA